>CBFGOP010000054.1:0-15258 GCA_965650415.1 uncultured Prosthecobacter sp.
AGCTGCTAAAACCAAAGCCCTTCATTTTTTTCACATTTTTTCACGCTTATCATTTGACTCCGTAAAAATCAGTGATCTTTTTGCGCAACAAAAAACACGATATGTGTTTCGCGTTAAACTAATCACTATAAAAAATACATAAAAACGATGAAAATGAACTTAGCAAGCTGGGCCGCTGCTGCGGCAATCCTCGTCATTCCAACCGGCCTGATGGCCAAGGAAGAGGTCAAGGTGTTGAATACGAACATCACTCTTGAGGAGGTCGAAACCGCCCAGAAAGCGTGGGGCGCGGCCTTGATCAAGATCTCCGCAACCCACAAGGAAAAGGGGCGTGATGAAGCGGCAAAGGTCGCAAACGCGGTCCTTGATGGGGCTTATGGATATAACATGGGTCCGGTATTGTTCAAACCGACCCTGTCGGTTACGCCCCAGACCTTCCGTCCAACCAAAGAGGGCGCGCTTGCTTACTTTGTCGGTGGCAGCCAGGACTTCCCGAACGACACCGGATTCGCCCTCAAGCCATGGACCAAGTATGAGTTCGAGAACAACGCGATCCACATCACTGCCGATCTCGCCCTCACGATGGGCAAAGTCCGCCTGACCAATGACAAAGGCGAAGTGACCGAGGTCGACAAAACCTGGGGATTCAAGCGTGACAACCAAGGCGTCCTCCGCATCGTGCTCCATCACTCATCGCTTCCATACCAACCCTAATCCGAGGGATTGAATCATCTCGGGGGCGGGCGCTTGAAAACGGCGCCCGCCCTTTTTGTTTTGCGACCTAGACTGCCCTGAGGCGACTACAAAAAAAGCTATGGATTTTTTGGGAATGTTTTAGGCTGCGGCTTGCGATCCCAAATCGATATCATGAAAACCCAATTTCGTTATTCCGTCCTGTTACAGGCCCTTTTGCTGGCGATCTTTTGCGCGCCGTTGATCGCACAGGTTCACTATCAGGATGGCCGGCCATGGAGCTTGAAAGCCGATTCGGGTCCCGATGCGGAAGTATCCGGTTGGTATTACAATCTCGGCCTGACAGGGATCCGCGCGGAACTCGTGGAGAACGAGCCGAAGGCCTTGTTGGTGAAATATGTTTTTCCAAGAACACCCGCCTACAAGAAAGTCGAAGCAGGCGATCTGATCATTGGCGTCAACGGCAAGAAGTTTTTGAAAGCACACCAGAATGGATACGGCATGGAGGTCTTTGGTGCGCAGGGCCCGATCTCCGAGCTGGCGGAGGCTTTGGAACTCTGCCAAGGCAGATCCATCGGTGGCAAACTCCAGCTCATGTTGAAACGCGGTGAGGAAACGATCAAAGCGGATCTGGTGATCGATACCGATTACGGCACCTACTCCGACACCTTTCCCGCCAGTTGCCCGAAGTCGGACAAGATCCTCAAGGAGTTGCTCACCTATATCACCAAGCAACAGCAGGAGGACGGCTCTTTCGGCGATCCCGTGCACAACACGTTTGCCGCTCTGGCGCTTTTGGGCAGCGGTGAGAAGAAATACCATCCCGATGTCGAACGCAACCTGCGTCACCTTTGCAAAACCTTGCGCGAGACCAGCGACGAGCTAGCAAAGTATAGCCTGATTAACTGGACCTACATGGGCACATCGATCGTTCTCAGTGAATATTATCTGATCACCAAAAAACCATGGGCTCTCAAGGAGCTGGAGTTCATCCGCGACAAGATGGAACAAGGGCAATACATGGACATGTCGCAGGTGAATCCCAAGGTGATGGAAAGCCATCCCGATTCTTATCCGAAAGACGCCAAACAATCCCATGGCGGATGGGGACACAATCCCGGATTTGAGGGCTATGGCCCCATCGCGATGATTACCGCACAGGGCGCGCTATCCTTCGCGCTGATGGAACGCTGCGGAATCAAGATCGACCGCAAACGTCATGACGCGGCCTATGATTTCCTGAAAAGGGGCACGGGAAAAAACGATTATCTCTGGTATGGCGACTCGCCCGGAGGTGGTGAGGACGACTGGGCGGATATGGGTCGGACCGGAGCCGCAGGCATCGCCTTTCATCTCAGTCCGTATTCCGGCACCGGATACCGCACGCAGGCGCAAAAATACTCGGACATCATCGGCAAGCATCCTGAAAGTTTTCCTGACACCCATGGATCGCCGGTGATGGGCATGGCCTACGAGGCTCTGGCGGCAAACATCAAGCCGACCAACTTCCGCAAACTGATGGATAGCAACCGCTGGTGGTTCACGATGGCGCAATGCAACGATGGAACGTTCTACTACCAACCGAACCGCGACAACGCGGGTTACAACTCGGAAGCAAGGATGACCGCATCATCGGTGGTCGCTTTCATCTACACCATCCCCAAACAAACCCTTGTCATGAGCGGCAGGGGCACAAGATAGCTGGATGGCAAAAGCGACATTGACGATCCGTTTCGAACCCTTGACCGTCTCAATATGACCCGTTTGTTTTTTTCAGTTCCACTGCTCTTCATCTCATCGATTTTGGGAACAGCCCAGACGAAGGATCAGAACGGATTTTTTACCCCGGAGGCGGATAAGAAAAAAATGGTCGATAGAGTGGAGATCGACCCGAACCTGCCGAAAGTTCTTATTTTAGGCGATTCAATTTCAATGGGCTACACCAACATGGTGCGCAAAGGTTTGGAGGGAAAAGCCAATGTGGTCCGTCCCAAGGACAACTGCGGGGATACGGTGATCGGTTTGAAAAAACTGGATGGCTGGCTCGGTGATAAGGATTGGGACGTGATCCATTTCAACTGGGGTTTGTGGGATCTCTGTTATCGCAATCCCAAATTGGACAAAGCAGGAAACCGCGACAAAGTGAACGGCAAGATTTCTGTGCCGTTGCCCGAATACGAAAAGAACCTCGATCAACTGGTGACCCAGCTCAAGGCGACCGGCGCAACATTGATCTGGGCGAGCACCACCTTCGTGCCTGAAGGCGAGGTCGGACGTGTGGTTGGCGATGATGTGAAATACAACGAAGTCGCCGCGCGAGTCATGAAGAAGCACGGCGTCGCCATCAATGATCTCCATGCGCTCTCTGCATCGTTTGAACCGGAGATGTTCGTCAAACCCGGGGATGTGCACTACACCTCTGTAGGCTCCCAAAAGCTCGCGGATCAGGTCGTTGCCCGGATTTCCGGGGTTCTGGATGAGAAAAAATGAAATTTCCCAGAGATGCGCCCCTTGCGCGTGAGGGAACTTCGTCTAGTTTCCGCTCGTGAATGCAAATCGTGCTGTGATTTTCAAAGCCGTGGCCGTGCTGGCGGTGGTCTGGGTGATGGTGTTTGCCGTGCGTTCCATGGCTGCTTCCAAAAAAGTCACGGCCGAGCGGCTTGATCAGGAAGTGCGCGCGCTTCGTTTCGAGGATTGGTCGGAAACCTCAGGTTCAGGAGCCGAGGCCAGACAACGTGAGAAAGACATCCGTCGGATCGCGCAGATGGTTAACCGACTCGATTTCAAGGAACGTGAACGCAATCGCGAAAACCGCTCGAATGAGGAATTTTTCCGCAAGCTCAACCAACGCGAGAAAAATCTCTTCGTCGATCTCACCATCGTGGAGTCGATGGGGAAATTCATGGAAGCGCTCGACCAGATGCCGCCGAACCAACGCAGGCAGTTTGTGGAGCAGGGTATGAGAGAAATCCAAGAGGGAAGAACCGAAGCGGAGATCGAGAGATTGCAGGAAATGGATGAGCAGCTTTTGGCAAAAATCAGTGAGGAAGGCATGCGTGCCTATTTCAACGAAGCAAATGCCGACACCAAGCTCGATCTCGCTCCCTTGATGGAAGCAATGAATGAAGTCATGCAAGGATTGCGTGGAAACGAATTCGGACCGAAATGATGATGAAAAAATTTCCCGGATTCACCCTGACCGAGCTGTTGGTGACGATCCTCATCATCGCCGTCCTTTCCGGCATAGCCGTGCCCGTTAGTCTTTCCATGATTGAGAAAAGCCGGGAGACCAAATGTCTCGGCAACCTCAGGGAAATCGGAATAGGTCTCCAAGTTTACATCGGTGATAACAACGATTACCTCCCGGTTCTGGCGATGGGTCGGAAAACCAAAGATTCCACAGAGCCGGTATTGGAAACGGAACTGAAAGGCTATGTGGAGAATGAGGAAGTGTTTCACTGCCCCTCCGACAAAACCGAATTCCGGAAATCCGGCAGCAGCTACCATTGGAATCTCACGCAAAATGGCAGGCTGATCACCGAGCTGTCGTTCATCGGTGTCGAGGGCAGGCCGGAGATGGTTCCTCTCGTGAGCGACAAGGAATCGTGGCACTCGGGAAAAACCAATTTTTTATATGCCGATTCCAGCAGTTCCAACAAAGTCCGTTTCGTAACCTTCGATCAAGAACCCTGATGTTGGAAGTCCGATCACTCTGGAAAAATTTCGCGACGAAGCCGGCGCTCAAAGACGTCGGCTTCAACCTGAAGCGCGGTGAGATCTACGGACTGCTCGGACACAACGGAGCCGGCAAGAGCACAACCCTCGGCATCATCCTCGGCATGGTTGCGCCGGATGGCGGCGAGGTGTTGATCGATGGGGTTTCCGTGCAACAAGAGCGCAGCAAGGCTTTGCGCAAGGTCGGCGCGATCTTCGAGGCTCCGGCGTTTTACGATTACATGACGGGTTGGGAAAATCTCAAAATCCTCATGAGCTATTCCGGCGGATTCGATGAAAAAGCGGCGCGGGAAGTGGTCGCCAAAGTCGGCTTGCAACAACGCATCACTTCCAAGGTTCGAACCTACAGCCACGGCATGCGGCAGCGTTTGGCATTGGCGCAGGCACTGTTGCCGGAGCCGGAGTTGCTTTTGTTAGACGAGCCGACCGACGGACTCGATCCGGAAGGCATCAAATGGTTTCGTGATTTCATTCTCAACCTTCGCGATGAAAAAGGCATGACGGTGTTGTTCAATTCCCACCTGCTCTCCGAAGTGGAATTGATGTGCGATCGCGTCGCGATCCTCCGCGAGGGCAGCCGGGTGTTCGAGGGTTCCGTGAAAAACCTCGCCGATGAGGTTCCAAGCTATCAGGTCGAGATCGATCCCTGGTCCGCCTTGCAACCGGTCATCGCCACATTCGGCGGATCCGTGTTGGCTGAGGGTCGGATTTCTTTACCCGCATCGGTTGATCCCGCCGAGGTCGTCGAAGCGTTGATTCGCTCCGGAGCGCGCGTCCGGGAATTCGCAAAGGTGCGTCGATCCCTTGAGGACGTCTATATGGAAATCCTCGATGGTCGAGGTAGCCCGAACTGATATGATCTTTCTCCAACAACTCGGATGTGAGCTACGCAAATTGTTTGCGCGTCCTCGCACATGGATGGGTTACGGCGCGTTTCTTGCGATGGAGGCGTTGATTCTGGCGGTTTACAAACTGGAACAAAGCCAACGCCACATGCGTGGGTTGGTGGAAAGAAACGGACTGGAGTTCAGCACCTATTACAGTTCGTTAACGATCACCTTCACCATCATGTTGCTGAGCATGTTCATTCTCGGCTCGATCTATTTCGCCTTGGTCGCGGGGGACATCGTTGCGAAAGAGAACGAAGATGGAAATCTGCGCATGGTGTTTTCCAGGCCGATCAGCCGCTTTCGTTTACTGTTGGTGAAATACACGGCGGTATGTCTCTACACCTTCAGCTTCGTGTTTTTTGTCGGCATCAGCGGCTATGCGATGGCGGTGGCGGCTGTGGGCTTGGATGGCGGTTTGTTCGTGATGGAACCGAAGATGAAAGTCTTCGCCGCATTCCCGGATTGGTGGGAAGGAGCGAGCCGACTCGCGTTATCCGCCGCAGGCATCGGCATCAGCATGATCACGCTTTCGTCGATCGCTTTCATGTTTTCCTGTTTCAAAATCAAACCCGCCGCCGCAACGATCATCACCCTGACGATTCTGTTCATCGATATGATCCTGCAGGGTTTTCCCTTCTTCAAACCCTACGAGAGTTACTTCGTCACCTGGCGGATGAGCGCATGGGTCTTTCTCATGGAGCCCTATCTCTCTTGGGCGAAGATCGTGGAAAGCTACGCCTTTCTGATGGGACTGAATGTCAGCCTGTTCACCATCGGTTGGCTCGCGTTCCAGACGAGGGATTTCAAAACGTAGGGAGTAGAATGGTAGGTTGCCATCGCCGAGGGCACCGCGCGAAGCGTCAAGTCATTGGATCTCCATGATCCGTTTCATTTCATGCGGCGCCCTCGGCGATGTTTCTCACTGCACACTGGCGAGAAACGTCTTATCTAACAACGTAGCCCTTGCTTCACCGACGAGAAAAAGAGATCCGGCGACGAGGATGCGTTGCTGGTAGGATTTTGCGGCAGCGAGGGCTTCCGCAAAAGTATCATAACACTCGGCGGTTTGCTGTTCCTCTTTTGGCAGGCTTTTGATGAGCTCCGATGTGGGCAGGCCACGGGTGGTGCCGACCTTGCAGAAAATGATGCGTTGATTGAGTCCGCGTAATTCCTCGAGAATGCCGGAGATATCTTTCGATTCCACAGCTCCGAAAATCAATGTCCCGTGGTCGGTGCCGTATTCGGTGATCCAGGTTTCGCGCAGGATTTTCGCAGCGTGGGGATTGTGCGCTCCATCCAGAATGATTTCGATTTCGTTGTGGAGAATGCGTTCGAACCGACCCGGCCATTTGACTTTGGAGAGGCCCTCGGAAACCGATTCGAAATTCAACGGCAAACCCAACGCATGCAGAGCCGCGAGGGCGATGGCCGCGTTCCATTTCTGATGCGCGCCCGCCAGTGCGATGCCGTAACCTTCCAAGGGTTGCTCGATGAAAGTGAGAGGCGTGCGTTTCTGATTCGCTTCTTTTTCGAGAACCCGTCGCGCTTCCATTTCCTGGGGCGATGAAAACGCAGGCACGCCCTCGAGGAAAATCCCCGCCTTTTCTGCGGCAATTTCTCCTAACGTTTCGCCCAGCCATTGGGTGTGATCCAAACCGATCGGCGTGATCACACACACGTCCGCAGGAACGGCGGTGGTCGCGTCCAAACGTCCGCCCATTCCGGTTTCGAGAACGATCAGATCACATTCCATTTCGCGAAACCAACGCATCGCCACCGCCAGAGTGATTTCGAAAAACGTCGGGTGAACCTCCAGTTGTTCGCAAACTTCACGCGCCTCGGTGATGAGTTCCGCACAGCGTTCTTCGGAGATCATTTCTCCGGAAACCCGCATGCGCTCGCGGTAATCGATGAGATGCGGCGAGGTGAAAAGTCCCGTGCGTTTTCCGCAGGAGCGGGCGCAGCGATCCATGATGGCACAAACGCTGCCCTTGCCGTTCGTGCCGGCAACATGCGCCACCTGCACTCCATGTTTGGGGTAAGCGAGAAATTCCTTGAGCAGACGACGCGGACCCTCAAGGCCCAGTTTGATTCCAAACTGCTGCGTGTTGAACAACCAATCTATCGCTTCCTTGTAATCCATGAGCGATCCGTTTCTACGAACTTAAGGAAGTGGAATGAAGACCAACTGTCCCGCTTTCGAATCCGGAACCAGCAGTTGGCGATTCGGCTCGTCCAAAATCAGATCCGCGGCGGATTGCAGGGTGGTGAGCAGTTTTCTTTCTCCGCTCGCCGCCTTGATGTGCCACACGTTGCCGGTCTTCACTTCTGTTAGGTAAAGATTGCCCGCTTCGTCATGGACGATGCCGTCGCCGCTGCGGTGATCGCTGCTGATCACGCGCCATGTTCCGGATTTCCACTCCAGCAGAGTTCCACGGAAAAACTCGGCAATCAGGATGGTGCCATCCGCAAGGACATCGACCCCGTTCGGATTCGGAAACTCCGCCGCATGATCGATCACCGTGCTGACTTTTCCGTCGAGGGTGATGCGATAGATGCGACCGAACGAAGGAAGGTTTTTGGCTTCGTCGCTGTCCAGCGGCCAGAATTTTCCTTCGGGAGTGAACATCGCTTTGAGATCTCCCATTTCCGTGACGAGGATGGATTTGCCGCCGGGCTCGATCGCGACGTCGTTGAGGAACATTGGAGCTTTCGGAAAAGCATCCGGACCAGCCAGAACGGTTTTCTCGCCCTTTTCGTTGATTGACCACACGGTGTCGTGATCGGTCGTGATGAGTTTGCCATCGAGGAAAACCAGTCCTTTCGGATCATGAAGGCCGTCGGTGAAAGGGGTCACCTGATCGCCATCGATTTTGACAATCCCGCCATCGCCATCGCCTTTCTGTTGCGTCTTGCCCATCAGGGTCACGAACAGCTTCCCATCGAATCCTTTGACGACACTCTCCGGAGTCGCACCAACACTGAGGGAACGGAAGGGCTTTTCTTCGGCCATAACCAAGGAGGAAAGCGCGCAGAGCGGTGCGATGCAGAGTGCGAGCGGATGTGGGACGAGAGATAGAAACTTCATGATGGTTTGGTGAATGGGAAAACGCAGAATAAGGGCTCTTTTCCGTAACGCAAGGGGCGAAGTTTGGTGGGAATGAGGGAGTTGGTTACTGTTGGGGGATCTGATCCAAATGTTTTTTCGAATCAAGAATTTTGAACAGAAGGCAACGAAGAGAACAAAGGATGTCCCAGCTTGCTTGTCACGACTCACCAGAGTTTTCCATCACGCCATTTCGAATCAGGGAGCCAAGTGATTTGATCCGCATCAGATGCAGCAACCTGCCCCTTATCAACTGCCAGTCGAACTGCGGGCTCGATGTCGGCAAATCTCGTAGCCTTTGATCCGATTTTTGCGCCTATCCGGTTGTTGTGGGCATCCATTTTGTTGGAGTCTTTGCAACCTGATTCGAATACCCATGTCGTAATCTCAACCGCCCATTCTCCCAGGGTGTATGCCACGGTCGCACTGGCAAGCGAGTGCCGGTATGCATCAAGCTTGCCGTTTCTTCCTCCCTCCAGATCCGACTTCAAAACACAGCTCCACGTGTAGATGATGACACACGCCGGATAGATACAGAGGATCGCAGCCAATGCCACGATGCGTAGAAAAATTTTTCTCTTCATTGTTTTAGTGGATTTTGTGGAACGGTTTCTATTCGTATGACCTCAGAATATTTCAGAGATAACCCGAAGCGCGAGAGCTCCTTCGTTCTCTTTGTTACCTTCTGTGAGAGATTTTTTGATTTGGAAGAGGTAAAAGACGGCGACCGATGATCGCCGCTACGCCTACAGTACTTCAGCGACGAATCGCTCTTTCTCAAAAATGGAAAACGCTTCGGGTTCTTCGCCGGTTCCGATGAAACGGGGTGCGACCTTGAGTTGATCGTAGATGGTGAACGCGATACCGCCTTTGCCGGAGCCATCGAGTTTGGTGATGATCAAGCCATCGAGCGGGCTGGCTTTGTGAAATTCGTTGGCCTGGTTCAGGGCGTTTGAGCCGGTCGAGGCATCGACGACCAACAAGGTGAGATGCGGCGCGCTTTCATCCTGCTTGGCGATGGTGCGGCGGATTTTTCCGAGTTCCTCCATCAGGTTGTGGCGGGTGTGGATGCGTCCGGCGGTATCGCAGATGAGGAACTGGGCTTTTTCCGCGATCGCTTGTTGATGGGCTTTGAAACAAACCGATGCGGGATCGGAGTTCGGCGCGCCGGTGACGACGGGAATCTGGAGTCGGTCGCCCCAACGTTGGAGTTGCTCGACCGCTGCGGCGCGAAACGTATCGGCTGCGGCGAGCATCACGCTGTGGCCGCGGTTTTTCAGCCACATGCCGAGCTTGGCGGAGGAGGTGGTTTTGCCGGTTCCGTTGACCCCGACAACAAGGATGACATGGGGTTTGCCATCGCTGCGCGGTGTCGGTGGCGCGCAGTCATCGGGAAGGATTTTGGCAAGGCGCTTGCGGGTGACATCGACCACGTCCTGTGCGGAAACGTCCCGACCCATGTCGTAGAGTTCATCGATGATGCCGGTGCTGAGTTTCGCGCCGAGGTCGGCGGCGATGAGGTTTGCCTCGAGTTCGTCCCAATCCACCTCGGCCTGATTGGTGATGGTGTTGAAAAGTTTCTTGAAGAATCCAGCCATGAATGAGGGCAGGCTAGTCAGCGGCGGCGGTGGGTCAATTGAAGATTGCTGGATGGGAAATTTACGGGCTTAAATGACTTCGTGTCCGAGATCCGTGTTTTACCAGATATCCTAGCGAGCCAGGTGGCGGCAGGAGAAGTCGTGGAAAGACCCTCGAGCGTGGTCAAGGAATTGGTGGAAAACAGCCTCGATGCCGGAGCGCGCGAGGTGATGGTCGATATCGAAAAAGGCGGAGTGAACCTGATTCGCGTGACCGATGACGGATGCGGCATGACCCAAGAGGACGCCTTGCTCTCGCTCGAACGCCACGCCACCAGCAAACTCCGCACCTCGGCGGATCTCGCCAATATTCTGACCCTCGGGTTCCGTGGCGAGGCGGTGCCGAGCATCGCCAGTGTGGCGAAATTCCGGATGCTGACGCGTCGCGCCGATGCGCTGACCGGAACCGAACTGGTCGTCGATGGCGGAAAGCTGCGCGATGTGAAAGAAGCGGGCGGCGCGCCAGGCACGGTGATCGAAGCGCGGAATCTTTTTTTCAACATGCCGGCTCGCCGGAAATTCATGCGTGCCGAGAGCACCGAGTCGGCCCACGTGGAGCAGCAACTCCGACTGCATGCCCTCGCCGCACCAGCTGTTAGATTCCGTTTCCGGAAAGATGACCGACTCGTTTTCGATTTGCCCGGAGTGAGCCGCACGGCGGATCGGGTGAGGCAGTTGTTGGGAACCGAGCTCGGCAGCGAGTTGGTCGAAATTCCCGAGACCATGGGCTCCGGGATGCAGGTCTTCGGTTTCATCCTGCCCGCGCAACATGCGAGAAAGGGCAGAAGGCATCAGTTTGTGTTTTTGAACGGCAGGCCGATCGAAGATGCGGCGGTGTCGAAAGGTTTGGCGGAGGGATTCCGTGGAAACCTGCAGGACGGATTTTATCCCGCCGCATGGTTATGGATCGAAATGGAACCGCATCTGGTGGACGTGAACGTGCATCCGGCGAAAAAAGAGGTGAGATTTCACAGACCCCATGAAATTCGCGATCTGGTTTGTCAGGCGGTGGTGGAAGGTTTGAAGCCGCGTTCGCGCGCACCTTTGCCATTGCCGGAGCGCGATGGTGTGAGCGTGGATTCACCGGTGCCATCCGCAGAGAAAGTTACGGCAAGAGGCCCGATGTTTCATGCGAGCCAGCAGGAGTGGGTGATGTCGCCCAAGCAGGAAGTGGAAACGGAGACGCGTGTTTCCAAGGCGCCGGATTTCCGTTTGATCGGAATGCTGCAGGAACGTTACGTGATTTTGGAAAGTGACAGCGGACTGGTGTTGTTTGACCCGAAAGCGGCGCGTGAGCGGATCATTTTCGAGCGACTCACGATGAGCCGCAAAGAAGGAATGGATTCGCAGAATCTGTTGGTTCCGGTCTTGATGGAAATGGATCCGCGCGATCTGGATGTCGTGTTGCGCGAGAAAATGAACCTGCTGGAGGCAGGACTTGAGGTTGAGGCTTTCGGTGGAAACACCCTACAGTTGAGAAGCGTGCCTTCGTTTCTTCAGATGGATGACCCGAAAGTTTTCCTGCATGAGATTTTGGAAGAGGCGCTACACGGTCCGGCATCGGCTGGAAGATTTGTTTTCGAACGCATCGCAAGAATCATCGCCAACCAAGCCGCCAAGCGCGTGGTTCCGCGTTTGATCGAGACGCGGGGTTTGTTGGATGAATTGTTCGAATGCGATCTGCCGTATTGTGCAGCGGACGGCAGACCCACGCTCACGGAGTTCAATCGCAAGGATATTGATCGCCGTTTTGGTGTGGGGAGAGGGTGATTACAATTCGATCGTCACAGGCCAGCCGGGGAACTGTTTGGAATCGGCTTGGGTGACATCGCTGAAGCGGGGCCAACATTCAAAGGCGACTTTTTTCGATTTCTGTTGGAAGCGGATCAGACCGTAGCCGTCAGCCCAGCCTTCTTTTTCGCCGATCTTGCCGCGCTGGGGATGAGGGTTGGCGTAGGCGATCATGGTGACCTTGTTGTGAAAGCCGTCGAGGTAATCGCCGGTCCATGGCAGGGGTGAATTCGGGATTGGATTGGCACCGGGTTTTTCACCTTCTGGCCACCACCAGCGACCGTAGTAGGTGTTGCAGATCGCTGGCGGAACGAACGCCCATGGCCCGTCGCGGAATTCATCGATTCCATGATGGATGAGGGTGGCGAGGTGTTGGTCGCCGCCGATGTGGACGGCGCCCGCTTTGCGAATGAGTTCAAGGGCGCGTTTGCGTCCCGCTTGCGGCCAGCCGTTGGAATCCAGATCGGCGTGAAGGCGGTTCTCGCGTTTGCCGTGGAGATGCGCTCCTCCCGCAAATCCGGTCTGGGAAAGCACGGCCTTGATGGTGACGCCATCTTTCATTCCGCTCCACGCATCGAGGAATTTTTCCTGGCGTTTGCCTAACAACTCCAACCCTGGTGTATCGATGATTTTGGGATCATAATTCGGATCAAGAATGTGATCCGGTCTAGGGCCTTTCATCGGGTGTCTCCCATCGGGTCCGGTTTTGAATTTCCTGTCCTCAATGATCGCAAAGTCGACTCCGCCTAACAGAAGTCGGGTGTAATAAACGCCGATGCCTTGCTCAATCGGGGTCGGGTCATAGGGATCGGGCAGGTGGGCACATTGCTGACGCTCGACCATTTTCACGTATTCCGGGTGGAAGAAGTATCCGCCATCATGGCCTTGAGAGGTATTGGATTTTTTGCCGTTTTCTCCCCACAGATTGGCTTGGCCGATGTCGTGATCGTCGGGAATGGTGACGCACGGGCGGGTGCGGAAAATGTCACGAAACGCCAAACCGAACTTCAACCAAGCCGCGGTGTGTTCCTTGTGATCGTAGGATTGGTCTCCAGCGAAAAATACGAGATCGGGATCCTGGTGATTGATGTTGCGCACGTATTCCGGACGCAAATCGCGGTCTTTGTTCGAATTGCAGTTCAGCGCGGCGAGAACGATCTCGTCTTTGTCTTTGGGATTTTTTCGGATCAATCCCTCAAAGGTCGCTTTTTCTCCATGGAGCAGGCGGTATTCGACATCGGCGGAGTCGTCCCATTCGGGAATGCGGAAAGTGGTCGACCATCCGAGGTCGTTCACGTTTTGCTGCGCAGCCTCGACCCATTTGCCATTGCGTTTGAATTCGAGTCGGACCACACGGGTTTCATCCGGATACAGCGGGTAGAGCTGGGCACTCAATTTCAGGATGCGATCGTGAACGGTGTAGATCCCGAAACCGATGACGTCCTTGCGCGGCACTTTGAGATCGATGATGGGGCTTTTGTCGCGATTCCACCAATCATTCACGCAGAGCGAATCCTCACCTTTTTCAAAAGGAGCGAGAACCGGCGGTTCGCCGTTTTCTTTGGCGTAGCCGAGTGGAGAAAGAAAAAGAAGAGCGATGCAAGTGAGGTGTTTCATGGTGGGTTTTTAGAAAGGATTGATAGGATGGAAATTTGGATAAGCCCATGGTTGCTACTGACTACGAGGGAGGAAGCCGCATCTATACGTGATTTTCGGGTGAAATAGTTAGGCGGATTCTGTGATAGGTCGCTTGCGATGTCGCGATTTCAAATCGCGGCTCCTTTCCGGAACGCGACCACCGACAAGTCGGGGCAGGCTGGAGTCGCGCGGTCCATGATGAATAGGCCTCCAGTTTTCTGTCTCAGAGCGCCTTGATCGCATCCATGATGCGGTTGGTCAGTTTCTCATAACCTTCCTTGTTCGAGTAGGCTTTGAATTCTTCGGCTGTTAGAACGATGGGTTTGCCGATTTTCACGGTGATTCTGGCGAGGCTCATTTTCGCGGAGCCACGTGGCAGGGCTTTGTCGGCGCCGAAGATGCGGACGGGTTGGATGGGAACCCCGGCTTTGGCGGCGATCATGCCGATGCCGGGGGCGGCAGGGCCGATTTCGCCGTCGAGGGTTCTCGCGCCTTCCGGGAAAACCAGAACACGCCAACCTTCCTTGAGATTGCGGATGACGGTTTTCATCGAGCTCATGTCGGGTTTTTCCTGGTCGATGGGGATGGCGTTCCACTGCGGGTAGAGCCATTTTCCGAAACCCACGAAAAGGGTTTTGCGGGCGAAGAACACCATTTCGGTTTGATAGAGATTTCCGATGAGCGGAGGATCGAGGTAGCTTTGGTGATTGGAAGCAACGAGCACCGGGCCCGAGATGATGAGGTTTTCGCGTCCTTCGATCCGAAGTCCGAAGAGGGTGCGGTAGGCCGCGCCAAACAGCATCCAGCCGAGCCAATAAATCCAGCGCATCATCTTGTAGGGTTCGGCGGGATCTTCGTAAACGATGGGTTGCGGGATGGGGAAACCTTGTTTGCGCAGGATTTCGATTGCGGCATCGATCGCGCCTTCGATGGTGAGATTCGATGTATCCAAAACCGTTGCGCCCTCGGCGATTTTCAAGGGTGCGGTCTTGCGTGAGCTGTCAGCCGCATCGCGTTTGGCGACGGAATCGGTTTCACCGTCACCGGAGCGGCGGCGGTTGCGGACTTCGGGGTCGGCATCGATGTAAATTTTGAACGGGGTATCCGGAAACACCACGGAGCCGATATCGCGACCTTCCATGACGACGTGGGTGCGCTTGAGGTAGTTGCGTTGGAGAGCGACGAGTTTTTCGCGCACTTCGGGAATGGCGGAAACGACCGAGACGTTTTCGTTGATCTCGGGATTGCGGAGAAACGGTTCGGGATTTTCGCCATCGATGGTGATGGTGGAAAGCAAACCGTCATCGCCGCAGGCGATTTCCATTTTTTCTAACAGATCAACGACCGCCTTGTGGTTTTTCGGATCGATTTTTTCGGAAAGGATTTTCCAGGTTACCGCGCGATACATGGCGCCGGAGTTGACCATGATGATGCCGAGCTTGCGGGCGATAGCACGGGCCATGGTGCTTTTTCCCGAGGCGGCGGGACCGTCGATGGCGATCGCGTGGAAGCTCATTTGGAAACGATGGGAAGGTTGAAGTCTTCGGCCTGGGTTTTGTGATTCAGCACGGCGGCGAGATGATGCGCGAATCCGGGATAGGAGGTGTTGATGCAGTCGGTTCCGTGCACGATGGTTTCGCCTTCGGCAAACAATCCGGCGATGCAGAACGCCATCGCAATGCGGTGATCGCCATGGGATTGGATTTCCGCGCCGTGCAGGGGTTTGCCGCAGCGGATGGTCATGCCGTCCTCGTGTTCCTCGACCTCC
>CBFGOP010000055.1:0-15030 GCA_965650415.1 uncultured Prosthecobacter sp.
GATCCATCGTTTCCCATCTGTCATGCCCGTTGCGGAAAAAACATCTCCGATCTCTTCCAACCGTTGGATTCTCTCCTACCTGCTGACGGAGAAAAAAATCTTCATCCCCTCCCTGATCGCCTTGTTTCTCACCGCAGGTTTGTCGTTGGCTTTCCCATATTTTCTCAAGGAACTCATCGGAAATCCGGTGGACTCCGCACGCAACGCCGTTCCTCCTGCCGAAATCCTGGCGAATATCAACGAGATCATCCTCAAATTGATCGCGGTTTTGTTCCTGCAGGCAACGATCGGTTATTTCCGTGTCCAAGGTTTTGTGCGCTCCGGAGAATCCGCCCTCAATCGCCTGCGCAGAGATCTCTTCCAACACCTCCTCAAACTCCCAGTCCCTTATTTCCAAGACCAACGCGCTGGATCGCTCAGTAACCGAGTCTCCGCAGATCTCACCTTGGTTCGCGAAAGCCTGCTCACCACCGTTCCCCAAGCGGTTCGACAATCCGTCGTTCTTATAGGCGGATTGACCTTCATTTTCATCTCATCTTGGAAACTCTCCGTGATCATGCTCGGCTGCATTCCGGTGGTGGTCCTGCTGATCGCCATCTTCGGAAGAAAAGTCCGCAATCACTCGAAAGCCGCGCAACAATCCTTGGCCGATGCCTCAACTGTAATCGAAGAGTCGGTTCAAAACATCGCCGATGTCAAAGCGTTCACCAACGAGCCGTTCGAACAAAACCGCTACAACACCGCGCTGAAAGCTTTCTTCGGAGTCACGCTACTCGGCGCCAAAGCACGCGGCGCGTTTCTTTCCTTCATCATTTTCGTTCTCTTCGGAACCATCGCCTTCGTCGTTTGGTGCGGCGCACGCATGTATGCCGCCGACAACATCACTTGGGAAAATTTCTTCGCCTTCATCATCTTTTCGATCTTCGTCGGCGCATCATTGGGATCCTTCCCGGAAATCATTTCCCAATTCCAACAAACCGCAGGCGCCACTGAGCGACTACGCGAAATTCTCGACATGCCGGGCGAACGCACCAACGGCAAATCCGACATCCCCCTCAAAGGACAAATCTCTCTCCAGGATCTCTGTTTCACCTATCCGTCCCGTCCCGACACCCAAGTCATCCATCACATCAGTGTCGATCTCCCCGCCGGCCAACGCACGGCCATCGTCGGCCCCTCCGGTTCAGGCAAATCCACCTTGTTTTCCCTACTCCTCGGTTTCAACCACCCGACCTCGGGAAACATCCGTTTCGACGGAACCGATGCCGATGAGTTTAGCCTACAGTGCCTCCGCTCCCAAATCGCCATCGTCCCGCAGGAGGTCATGCTTTTCGGCGGAACCATCTCGGAAAACATCGGTTACGGAAAACCCAACGCCACCGCGGAGGAAATCGAAACCGCCGCCAAACTCGCCAACGCCCACAATTTCATCGCGGAACTGCCCCAGCAATACGACACCCTCGTCGGCCCCCGCGGCACCAAACTCTCCGGTGGCCAACGCCAGCGCATCGCTATCGCCCGCGCAATTCTGGCAGATCCGAAAATTCTTCTGTTAGATGAAGCCACCTCCGCCCTCGATTCCGAATCCGAGCGCCTCGTCAACGAAGCCCTCGAGCGTTTGATGAAAAACCGCACCTCTCTCGTCATCGCCCACCGCCTCTCCACCGTCCGCCACGCCGATCAAATCCTCGTGATCTCGAAAGGCAAACTCGTCGAACAAGGAACTCATGACGAGCTCCACGCCGCGAACGGAACCTATCGCTTCCTTGTGGAGACACAGTTGAGCTAGGTCTTTTGACCTCACTGGCGTGAGTTTTAATCAGGCTCAGTAATTCCTAGTGACCGACCCCGCGCTTCCGCGGCCATCCGCTTTGAAAGAAATCCTTGTCAAAAAAAGATAGCCTGATAATGTCTTTATTTGCATGCAAAACATTTCCACATGCAAGAGAAAACTTCTCTCGCTGATGTTTGACTCTGAGGTGATTCTGATGGCCTTCCTCTTCAATGCTTCGCGCCCAAAGCTTTCATCGTATCCGGCAAGTCGATTCGAACGGTTCGACGACTTCAAATCCGGAGCAAGCACCGACGCACCCTGCAGGCGTTTTGATGCGAATCGTTTTAAACCCAAAAACCCAAATGAACGAAAAAAACACCCCCAACCACCATGAACCCCAAACCCCAAAAGCATTAGCAACGAGGTTTGTCATCTGCATCATCCTCCTATTCCTCGCCCCTGTGGCATCAGCCCAATTGCGCTCCCAGCTATGGGGTGAAAACGGTGAACTGTGGAATCCGCAAAACAGCCGACTCCGCGATTTCACCAACGTCGGCTACATGAGCGGCAATTCTGCTATTCCAAACTGGCCCGTAGGGGTCAATGTCATCGATTTCGGTGCGGTGCCGAACGATGGGATCGACGATACTCCGGCTTTTCGTAATGCGATCGCTGCCTGCCCTGATAATCATGCGGTTCTGGTTCCGAACGGGCGCTACACGATTCTCCAGCAAATCATTCCGAATCGGAACTATTTCGTTCTTCGCGGAGAGAGCATGTATGGGACGATCCTCCATTGCCCGAAGAACCTTAACGAAATCTATACCCAGGAAATTGGCTATGACCCGAACGACCCCGGCAAACGAAACACTGGCGTACCAAAGGGCTTTTTCCGTGTGACTGGAGGCACCCACCGCAGCATCGAAAACCTCACTTTTGAGTTCCGCAATCAAATCAAAATGGGTCACTGGGAACACAAGGGTGCTGATGCCATTTCTTACAGTGGCAATACGGTCGATAGCTGGGCGCGTAACATCTATTTCAAGAACGTCGACCACGGCGTGATGATGGACAAGGCTCAGCGGATCTCATTCCTGAACATGATCTTTGATCATTCCGTTGCCAGACCGGACATCTCCGGAAATCTGAACATGGCCGGCTGGGTTGGCCATATGGGTATCAACTTCGGAGGCGCACAGTACTGCCTATTTCATAACATCGAATTCAAGGGAAAATACTTCCACGAGATCGACCTCAACAACACCCCCATGCACAACGTCGTCTCCAACGTAAGAGGTATCAACATGCAGGTTCACCACCACGGCATGGGAGCCGACTACAACCTCTACACCAACATCGATGTCGGCCGCGGAGATCGCAGCCTTCTGGCTCTGGCGGACAATCGCGGGCAGGATCAGGAAACCCATTGGAACTTCCGCGGCGACACCACGTTCGATCCCTCCGTCGTTCCGGAGAACAGCATCAAAAACCACGTGTTTGTCGGTTTCGGCGCCGGCCTTCCCACAACCATCACGGATACCTTCTGGTATGAAAACATCGACCCGGAACAACTCCATCCACAGAACATCTACATCGCGCAAATGGAGAAAATGTTGCAACAGGGCAAACATCTTCCGGCCGGACCACCGCCCCAGCCACCTTCGCCATATTCGGGAAATGTCATCGTCATCAATCCAACGGACGACAACATCACGAAGTCGGGCACCCCGGAGACTGTTGAAAATCCCGAGAACGTAACCATAGGTCTGGGAGGTTACTACAGATTCGACCTAAAAGGACTCAATCTCGATTCCATCCACAAAGTCCGCTTCCGCATCAATGCCAAGGGCGGCAAAAACACTCCCACCACACTGGGCGTGTTCTCCGTCGAAAGGGACGACTGGACGCAGCAAACCATCAACCACAACAACCGCCCCATGGTGGGAAATGTGCTCAACACGGTCGTCATTCCCGCGGATTTCAGCGAGGAATGGTTCGAATTCGACATCACCCCTCACGTGCGAGCCGAGTGGGCCGACGACAAAATCGTAAGTCTTCATCTAGCCACAACCGCGGGAGCCAGCTTGACAGGCTCGTTTCGCACTCGTGAAAACGGGAACGCTCCGCAACTTGTCATTGAAAAAACTCCCTCACCTGTGGCTGGCGCACCGGCCGCTCCCACGGGCGTTCGCTCGGAAAGCATCATCGGAAACATCCGCCTCGATTGGGAGGACAACACGGAGGCCGATGTGGTCAGCTACAATGTCTATCGCCATACCGCCTCTGCCGAAATGAACTCCTACGGCGAAGCTGTCGGGATGGGTCTCGTCACCAGCGATTTCGTAGACATCTGTTCTGTGGCTGACTGGTCGGTCGGTATGATGCGCAGCGATACGGTGTATTATTATCGCGTCACCGCCGTGGATAGCCACGGCTACGAATCTCCGGCAAGCGCTGAAATCATCGGTACCACGCTCGATCCTAACAACCAGCCCCCAGTATTTAACTCAAATCCTGCTGTGCTACCTGCGGCTGTATCCCAGACAAACTACTCTGCAAACCTGAATACGTTTGCCAGCGATCCCGAGTCTGATCCGCGGTTTTTCTTCAAAATCAGCGGCCCCTCATGGCTCACCGTTAACCAAGACGGCACTCTAACAGGTATACCCGGTGCCGGCGACGTGGGATTGAACTCCTTCACAGTTCAGGTCAACGCCAGGGGCGGACGCGCCGAGACGGTCATACGTATTCAAGTGGAAGGAAATAGTAACCCGCCCGCTGCGCCCGCCGCGCCACAAGGTCTCGTAGCTGATTCCGGAAACGGAGTGGTTCAGCTAAACTGGAACGACAATACCGAACCGGATTTCGGATACTATGTGATTTACCGCGCCACGGTTCCGAGCGGCGCGTACGAGGTGGTCGCCTCAAACGTCACTGCCAGTCAATACTCCGATACGAATGTCGTGAACGGCACTACCTACAACTATTTCGTCCGCGCCATCAGCAACGTTTCGCTTCAGTCGGCAAATAGCAATGTAGTCAGCGCCACTCCTGTCGCGCAGTCGATAGGTGACACGAATTTCTTAGGTGGACTTCTCACGACCGCAGCAAACTGGAGTAACGGTCTGCCAGTTGGCCAATTGGGAAACATCAATGTCAACGCCACAGTTGATACATCAGTGATCCTGAATGGATACCGGATCATCCACACTGGTGGCACCATTTCGCAAACTGGGATTCCCGCGCTTGAGATGACCAACGGCAGTTCGTGGACAACCGACGGCGCCAACGCCACCACATCCACCCTTTTCCGTGGCTTCACTCTGCGGAGCGGCTCCTCATTCACCCTCAACCAGGGAACGATTCATACCACCAGTGGCAAGGACTGGACGGTATATGATGCGGGTTCCTCAATCACTGTGAATGGCGGCACTCTAAACCTCGGCCGGCATCTTCTTCTCAACGGCTTGGCGGGTGCTTCCTTCACAATCAATGGTGGCGTCATCAACGGCAATATGACCACCGGCGAAATCGGCGGACGCAGCATCCACGATACTGCGAAAACTTTTAACTTCAACGGCGGCACCACCACCACCTACCGGCTCGACCCGGGCGGCGACAACACCGTTTTCAATTTTGGAGGAACCTCGGAGGGATCGCTGACTGCCTCGGGCTTTGTCGGTGCCTTCGGAGCGAACTCGTTTCTCAACTTCCTGCCTGGCACCCGCATGTCGGTGACTCTCACTGGCTCCGATGAGTGGGCGGCAACCCAATGGAACAGCGGACGCCTCCGTTTCAATGGACAGGGAACCGCGCAGCTCGGATCGTGGGCCGCCGTGACGACCCTTGGCGGACTCGGCGCGGGTACACGTTTTGACTACAACAGCGCGACAGAAACACTGAGAGTCATATACGTGGACGTAGCACCCGCCGCACCCGCGAATCTGGCAAGCACTGCAGGTGACAGCGTGATCAACCTCACATGGAATGCAAACACCGAGGCCGATTTTTCCGGATACAACGTGTATCGTTCTCAGACCAGCGGCACGGGATTTGTATTGATCGCCAGCGGCCTTACGGAAAGTCATTTCGAGGACACCGATGTGGTCAATTACACGAATTATTTTTATACCGTCACCGTCACCGATGTGGGAGAAAATGAATCCGCATTTTCCTCCGAGGTCACCGCCACTCCAATAGATCTCACGCCCCCTGATGCACCACATGGTCTTGTCGCCAAAGCGGGCAATGGATTCAATGCGATAGCTTGGGATAGCGATTGCGACTGTGGAGAAACCATGGCGTATTACAAATTATACCGCCGCACAAACTCGACCGGTGCTTTCGTGGTCGCTGCCTCTAATTTGACAAGCAACTCATATATCGACGGTAATCTCACCAACGGCACTAATTACTACTACGTCCTCACTGCATTCGACCCAGCTGGCAATGAGTCGATGGTTTCCAGCCAAGTGTCTGCAACTCCCCAAACGGGAGCGATTGTCCAATCAGACTTTATGGGGGGCGATCTGGCTGACTCCGCAGGTTGGGGCTTTGGTTCTCCTAACAATGGTCTTTTCACTGGCGTCGTCGCCACGAACGGCACGCTGGCTTCGATGCTAACAAACTTCAATGTGATTCACACTTTGGGAACTATCTCTGTGACTGGCATCGCTAATGCCGGATTTACCGGAGGCTCTTACACGCTGGACGGCGGTTCATGGAACGCTGGACTACGCGGGTTCAATACGGAAAGTGGTGCGATCATTACGATCAACAGTGGGACGATGACTACCGGCGGTAATGCACACACTTACGTCACTAACAGTTCTTTTACTCTGAATGGAGGGTCAGTTCTCGTGAATCCTTCCGGATCTCGCTCCTTCTACATCGGCGGTTCCACTTACACCCAGAGCGGGGGAGTTGTGCAGATCGGCGGTCAATTCGGAAACACTAACATTCAGTCCGCGTCGATTGTCCGTTTTAACGGTGGCACTTTCAATGCAGGAAGCTTCAATTTCCAGAAACCAAGTGTCGCCACCTTCGGCGGAAACTCCCCGGGTTCCGTCACCGTTGCAACCGCCACTGGCCTCACCTATGACTGGCTCACGGGTTCGAAAATGTCGCTGAGCATTACGGGGACTGCCGACTGGGCGCAGACCGCCTGGACTTCGGGGAAACTCACCTATAACGGCCAGGGAACTTCCCAATTCGGCACATGGTCTGCCGTAACAAGTACCGGCGGCCTTGGCGGTGGATACCGCTTTGCTTATGACAACGTGACCCGAACCCTCACACTGACCACCGCTCCATCAGATCAGCCTCCCGTCGCCCCAACCGGCCTTGCCATCAGCGCTGGGATCGGCTCTATCACGCTGAACTGGGCGGATCATCCTGAATCCGATTTCGCCAGTTATAAGTTATATCGCAGCACGACGTCAGGAGTTATCGGCACAATTCGGGCAAGCGGTCTAACAAATAGTGAATTCACCGATACCCAGGTTGTGGATCACACCACTTATTATTATGTCGTGAGTGCCGTGGATTTTGAAGGGCGGGAATCCGCATATAGCTTACAGAAAGCTGGCAAGCCGGGATCGTTATCCAATCACGCCACGGCTGAGATTGATGTCGAGGGCACCTTGACCGGTTCCGTCAACAACATCGACAACAGCGATAACAGCTACCAGACCATTACGGAAATTTCCGATGGTGCCACATCCCGGCTGGAGCATGTCTGGCTTTTCGATGTCCAGCCTGCCGAGGTGGTGACTTTCTACCTGGAGGCTCATCATTCTTCCAATAGCGAAGGAGACCGCTTCGTTTTCGCCTACTCGACCGATGATGTGAACTACATCGATATGCTCACGGTTGAGAAAACCACCGATGACAACACATCTGATTACTTCACATTTCCGAGCGGTATTTCTGGCACAGTCTATGTTCGAGTCCGGGATACCGACCGAAGCGCTGGAAACACAGCACTGAATAGCATGATCATTGATCGATTGATGATCGAGTCGAAGACCAGTAGCTCCGTGCCAACCGCAGCCTCTCAACCCTCGCCAGCCAACGGAGCTGTCGGAACTTCCGACACGCCATTGCTCACATGGAAGACAGGGCGCGAGACAGTTTCTCACGAGGTGTTTTTCGGCACCAGTCCGTCGCCAGCATCCCGGGGCACACAATTCGGAAACACTTTCGATCCGGGTCTACTGCTGCCACAAACCACTTATTACTGGTCTGTCAGACAAACCAACAGCCGTGGCACAACTGTCGGCCCAGTCTGGTCGTTTACCACTGGAAATGTGACACCGAAACTATCCACTGGGCTGATCGAAAATGTCGGTAGCACTTGGCAAACTCTTACACTGCCTCGCACCTACCGCTCGCCGGTGATTGTCGCAACGGTGGTGTATGCCAACAAGGCCGTGGCGCCCGCTGTGGCACGCTTGCGTAATGTCACATCAAGCTCTGTCGAACTGTGTGTGCAAAACCCCTCTGGTCTGCCGCTGAGCGACTACGATGTCCATCTGGTCGCAATTGATGAAGGCGTTTATACCATGCAAAAACATGGCGTGAAACTGGAAGCCATCAGAGTCACTTCCTCCGGCACCAACGAAAACAACAACTGGAGCAACACAAAACAAGTAAGGTTGCAGCCTTCTAACAGTTACGTTACTCCCGTTGTGCTCGGACAGGTAATGACCGCGAACAGCCAAAAATGGTCGGTCTTCTGGTCCAGCGAATCCAACCGACTTAATCCGGCAAACGCATCCTCCATCTATGTTGGCAAACATGTGGGCGAAGATACCGATCTGGCGCGCTCGGCAGAGACGCTCGGTGTGATTATTGTCGAATCGGGTAGCGGCTCTATTGATGGCACGGACTTCATTGCGGCGGTCGGGGCGGACACAATCGCCGGAACCGGCGATAACGCTCCATACACCTATAACTTGTCAGGTTTATCCACAGCCTCCGAAGTAGCGATCAGCATTTCAGGAATGGATGGAAACGATGGTGGCTGGCCAGTGCTACTCGGCACCGGTGCGGTCAGTCCGACACAATTGAAACTCGCGATCGACGAAGATCAAATCATCGATACCGAACGCAAGCACCCGACCGAACAAGTCAGCTACCTCTTGTTCGAGTAAAACAAAACATGAAGAGCGGAGAGAGGTTGGGATCGGGGTTTATCAAATCCATTCCAACCTCTTTTCTTTTTCTGTATCTCGACTAGAGAATGCCACCCGGCACATATGCTGCCGCTTCAGGCCACTGCTTTTCCAACGATTTCACATTCTCAGAAAACTTCGCGACCTGTGCTTTCGCGGCACCAACTTCTTGGTCGCCCTTGCGCAGGATTTCATCGAGCTCGGCGCGGCTGAGACCAAGTCGTGAATCATTGGCGAGGCGCTCGATCAGATTGTTTTTCTCCACCGTGCCCGTGCGCATATCTGCGACGGTCGCAACGGCGTGTTCCTTGATCGCCTTGTGTGCGGTCTCGCGTCCCACTCCGCGTTTCACAGCTTCCATCATCACCGTGGTGGTCATCAGGAAAGGCAGGTAGCGCGCGGTTTCCGCAGCAATCACCGCTTCATAGGCATCCATCTGATCAAGAATGGTGAGATAGGTTTCAAACATGCCGTCGATCGCGAAAAACGCATCGGGCAACATCACGCGGCGCACCACGGAACATGAAACATCTCCTTCGTTCCACTGATCGCCAGCAAGGCCGGCCGCCATGGCGAGATAACCTTTGAGGATTACATGGAAACCGTTCACACGCTCGCAAGAGCGCGAGTTCATCTTGTGCGGCATCGCGCTAGATCCGGTTTGACCTGGCGCGAAACCTTCGCTCGCGGTTTCATGTCCCGCCATCAGGCGCAGGGTTTTGCAGAAGGATGATGGCCCGGATGCAAGTTCCGTCAGCACACTTACCACGCGGAAATCCAACGAACGGGGATAGACCTGGCCAACGTTGTTCCATTGATGGGATATTCCGAGATGCTTGACGATCCGTCCTTCAAGCTCTGCGACTTTTCCCGCGTCACCCTCGAACAACGAGAGCTGATCCATCTGCGTGCCAACCGCTCCTTTCAGCCCGCGCACCGCGTAGCCTGAAATCACGTTTTCCAAAACTCCCAAACTCGATTGTAGCTCCTCACCGAACATCGCGATGCGCTTTCCAAGAGTCGTCGGTTGCGCGGCAACGTTGTGCGTGCGTGCCGTCAACACCACATCGTCCCACTGCTCGGCGCGCTCGCGCATCCGGCGCAGGGCGGCGATGGTTTTGTTACGCACAATCAGCAAGCTGCGGAAAACCTGCAGTTGCTCCACGTTTTCCGTGAGATCGCGCGAGGTCAGGCCTTTGTGAATTTCCTCATGTCCCGCCAATCCGTTGAATTCCTCAATCCGTGCCTTGACGTCATGTCGCGTCACCCGCTCACGTGCCATGATCGATCCCACATCGACCTGATTCTTGGCTTTTTCATAGGCCGCAATCGCCTCGGTAGAAATCCCCAGACCGAGATCCCGCTGCGCCTTCATCACGGCGATCCAGTATTCCCTCTCTAAAATGATCCGCCCTTCGGCCGACCAAATGTCATTCATACCTGTCGAGGAATACCTTTCTGCGAGAACGTTCGGAATCATATCTGCGCAAATGAGGCGCGGAGTCGACCCCTGTGTCCAACCAAAAAACCTCAAGTTACCTTTTGAACCGGCTTAGGCCGACGTTTCAACACGGGCAAATGATGCGGCATGATCGCCGAAAACAGATGCACCACCGGAAACGCCGCCATCGACAGCAAAACTCCCGAAACAATCATTCCGAGCAGGAAACTTGCGGCGTTCAACTCCATATCCATGATGGAGATTTTGACGTTCTCAAACCAAATGACCTTGATTCCCAGATTTTCTCTCAACCAATCCCCAATCGCCACCTGAAACAGCCCGATCGGAACATTGGTGAACACATTCGAGGTCCAGCAAGCCAGCATCGCAAAAGGGACATTGACCCGGAACCGCATCGCCACCACTGACGCGAAAAGCATCTGCATTGGCAAAAACAGGATCATCGAAAAGAAAAACCCGATCGATAACCCGATGGCCACGGTGTCACGGCAGGGAATCCAAAGCTGCCGGTCGAGCAGGGGCTGGGTCATGGAGCGCCACCATGGGCGATCCCGCAAGCTCTTGTGTTTGAGCATGCGATAGCTTTTTCGAACCAATCTTAAATATTTTTCCTTCATGCCGAAACGCCCGCACAATCTCGCATGCCAATCCCAAGGTTCAACTCCGAATCATCAAATTTCGATTTAGACTGGTTCTATCGCCATGATCGAATCAGTCTCACAGCCATCTTTTATGGAAATCTGGCAAGCAATTCTCCTCGGCATTATCGAAGGCATCACCGAATACCTTCCTGTATCTTCCACGGGACATCTCATTGTCGCCCAACGTTTGATGGGAATCGGAACCGATGAAACCTCCAAGCTCGCCGCCGATGCCTTCGCCATCTGCATCCAAGGTGGCGCGATTCTCGCCGTGCTGGGGCTTTATTACAAACATGTCCTGCGTATGATCAAAGGCGTGTTCGGCCAGGACCCCGAGGGCCTCAAACTCGCCATCGCGGTTCTTCTCGGATTTATCCCCGCCGCCGTCCTCGGCTTGCTGCTCAACGACATCATCGAAGAGAAACTCTTCGGCATGTGGCCCGTCATCGCCGCATGGATCATCGGCGGTATCGGGATCATCTGGACCGTCTCATGGCGCAGGAAAAACCCGCCTCGCGGAAATGGCAGGGATATCCTCAAGCTCGCATGGCAGTCCGCGCTGTTTATCGGCTTTCTCCAGTGCGTTGCCATGTGGCCGGGAACATCCCGCTCGCTGATGACCATCTGCGGCGGACTCATCGTCGGGCTCTCCGTAAAAGCAGCCGTTGAATACTCCTTTCTGTTAGGAGTTCTAACCCTCACCGCCGCCACCGCGAAAAAAGCCGCGTGGAGCATCGAAGGTGCCGGTATTCAATACGAGAGCTGGTTCGGCGGTTCCAAACTCATGTGGGACACCTACGGACCCGTTCCTCTGGCTGTTGGGATTCTTGCCGCAGCCATTTCCGCCGCCTTCGCCGTCAAATGGCTTGTCACATTTCTCCAATCCCACGGCCTTCAAGGCTTCGGTTACTACCGGATTTTTGTCGGTGTCACCGTTGGTGTTCTTGTTCTAACTGAAACATTATAAGTCCTATAGGACCCATAAGACCTATCTTTCATTCTCAAGCTCAATCATATGCATCCCTTTCTCTCCTCGGAATTCCTCCCCAAATGGTCCAGCTTCACCGCCGAAGCCATCGAGCCATCCATCCGCCATGCTCTCGCAGAGGCCCAGGAAAATATCGATAGGATCGCCTCGCAGGATCCCGCGAAAGCCACCTACGAATCAAGTTTTCTCGCTTTGGAAAACGCCACTGAAACCCTCTCTCGCGGCTGGGGCAGGCTACAACACCTCGACTCCGTCTCCGACAACCCCGCCCAACGCGAGGCGATCAACCTTCTTCTTCCCGACGTCACGGATTTTTATTCGTCCCTTTCACTCAACCCACGCCTATTCAATGTGCTCAACACGGTCGCAGAAAGTGAAAACTCCAAATCTCTAACAGAAATTCAGCGGCGCCACATCCAAGAAACCATCGCGGATTTCATCGAATCCGGAGCCGCGCTTCCCGATGACAAAAAATCCCGCATCGCTGCCCTCGATGCCGAGCTTTCCAAACTCACCAAGAAATATTCCGAGAACGTCCTGGATGCCACCAACGCATGGGAACTCGTCATCACCGATGAATCCAAACTCGACGGCCTACCCGACTCCGCGATGGCCGCTGCCGCTGCCAACGCACGCTCCAAAAACATTGATACACCCGCATGGCGCTTCACCCTCCACGCGCCATCCATGTCTCCCATCATGCAACATGCGCATGACGAGCAACTCCGCAGAACCGTATGGGAAGCCTCATCGAAAGTCGGCTCGGAAGCTCCCTACGACAACTCCGAACTCGTCTGGAAAATCCTCGAACTGCGCAAAGAGAAAGCCGAAATTCTCGGCCACCAAAACTTCGCCGATCTCACCCTGCAACGCCGCATGGCTCGCAACGGCGAAAACGCCCTGAAATTTGTGGAGGGTATTCACGCGAAAATCCACAAGGGCTTCCTCGCCGACATGCAACAACTCTCCGAATACAAAGCCGCCAAAACCGGAGGCACGCCGGACATGCTTGAGCCATGGGAAGTGTCTTATTGGGCCGAACGCCAGCGCAAGGAATTTTACGATATCGACGAGGAAGACCTTCGTCCCTACTTCCCCGTCAACGGCGTCATGCAAGGCATGTTCGGCATCGCCTCGAAAATTTTTGGAATCACCATCGTCCAAAAAGAAACCATCGATCTCGCATCTAACCGAGTCGACGCACCGGATACCTGGCATCCGGAAGTCACGTTCTACGAAATCCATGATTCCAAAACCCAAAAACATCTCGGCTCCTTCTACGCCGATTGGCACCCGCGCGAAACCAAACGCGGCGGAGCATGGATGAACTCCCTCCACACCGGAGCACTCGGCGAACCCCACCTCGGTCTGATCATCGGGAACATGTCGCCGCCGGTTGGCGACGCCCAGGCCCTCCTAACCCATTCCGAGGTCGAAACCATCTTCCATGAATTCGGCCACCTTCTTCACGGACTCCTCTCGCATGTCCCCGTGAAATCACTGGCCGGCACCAACGTCGCCTGGGACTTCGTCGAGCTCCCATCCCAGATCATGGAAAATTTCTGTTGGGAACGCGAAACGCTCGATCTCTTCGCCCGCCATTATCAAACCGGCGAACCGATTCCCGAAGACCTTTTCCAAAAAATGCTGGCCGCCAAAAACTACATGTCCGCCACCATGTTCATGCGCCAGCTCGCGCTCGGAAAACTCGATCTCGAGCTTCATTACCATCCCGAAAAATACCTCGGGCGCGACCTCCAGGAAGTCGACCGCGAGATCCTCGCCGAATACCGCGCCAACTTCAAAACCCAAGCCCCATCAATGGCCTTGCGTTTCAACCACCTCTTCTCATCCCCCACCGGCTACGCCGCCGGTTACTACTCCTACAAATGGGCAGAAGTCCTCGACGCTGATGCCTTTTCCCGTTTCAAAAAAGAAGGCGTCCTCAATACCGAAACCGGCATGGCCTTCCGCGAACACATCCTGAGCAAAGGCAACTCCGCCCCACCCGAAGTCCTCTACGAAAACTTCATGTCCCGCCCCGCCGATCCAGAAGCATTGTTGGTTCGTGCTGGGTTGGTTTAGATTTTCAACGCAAAGCCCCAAAGAACGCAAAGGTTCGCAAAGCCAATTCTCCGCATCATTTTGATAATGATCATTAATATCCTAAACATTACTTATAATATAAATTTCCCCACTTTGCGCACCTCTGCGTTCTTTGCGGCTTTGCGTTGAAACTATTATCTCTTCCATTATGAAAATCCTCATCGCTTGCGGTGGCACTGGTGGCCACTTGTTTCCCGGCATCGCTGTTGCCGAAGCTTTCCTTGCCCAAGGCCACGAACCCTTGCTGCTGATTTCCCAAAAGAAAATCGACGCTCAGGCATCCGCGAAATACCCACACCTTAATTTCAAAGTCGTCCCCGCGATCGCGAAGCCGAAAACGCTTTCACCGAAAATGCTTCCGTTTCTTTGGGCGCTTTATCAATCCATCCGGACCTCGAAAAAAATCATCCGTGAATTCGGTGCGGATGCCGTCCTCGGCATGGGTGGTTTCACTTCGCTGCCGCCCGTTTACGCCGGCCACAAACTCGGCAAAAAAAACTTCGTCCACGATTCCAACGCCCGCCCCGGCCGCGCCAACATCCTGACCTCCCGTTTCTGCACGAAAGTTTTCATCGGCCTCGAGCCCGCCGCTGCTTTTTTCAAAAAAGCCACCCATCTAACAGGAACTCCCGCCCGCCCGGAAATTCTAAACCTTCCCTCGCGCGTCGAGGCGGCGAAATATTTCGGACTCGATCCCAACCAAACCACCCTGCTTGTCACCGGCGGCTCCCAAGGCGCGTTCCGCCTGAACCAACTCATCGCAGAAGCCGCGAACTCCCTCCCTCCTGAAATCCAGATCCTCCACATCGCAGGTCCCGGAGATCTTCCCCGCATCCAAGCCGAGTTTCCCCAACAACGCCCCGGCTACCAACTCATCGGCTTCT
>CBFGOP010000056.1:0-14973 GCA_965650415.1 uncultured Prosthecobacter sp.
GTCGGAACCGATTCCTTCACTTTCAGGGTCGTCGATGACTTGGGAGCCGCTTACCCTTCCGAACCCGCCACTATCAGCCTGGTGGTCGGCAACATCGGCAACGGGTTGAAGGGCGAGTATTTCAACAACATCGATTTCACCAACCCGGTTCTCACCCGCACCGATGCAGAGTTGAACTTCGATTGGGGAACCGGATCGCCGGATGCCTCACTGGATGCGGAGACTTTCAGCGTCCGCTGGTCCGGCATGCTCCTGGTCCCCGAAAGCGGAAACTACACCTTCTCCTCACTCTGTGGTGGCGGCATGCGTCTCTACATCAATGGCGAATTGGTCATCGACCATTCCGATGAAACGTCCGCCCGCTGGGTTGATGCCAAACCGATTTTTTTGAACCAGCGACAAGCGACGGATATTTGCATCGAGTATCAGAAAAATACCGGCAACGCTGTGGTGAAACTCAAATGGATCGGTCCGCCCAGCGTTGGCGTGAATGGCTCGATCATTCCACAAGCCTATTTGTTCGATGGCAGCACAATCCCCAAACGCCCCGCCTTCGCCTTCCCACAAGACCTCGATACCACCAAAAACACCGCCCTTCCCATCACCCTCAGAGGCAGTGGCGGATCGCTCGGCTACACCGTTCTCAAGCAACCCACCAACGGCACGCTCAAGGGCAAGCCACCCCATCTCACCTACACTCCAAGATCCAACTTCACGGGAATCGACAGTTTCATGTTTGCGGTGAGCAACGGTTCTAACAAATCATCGCCCGCCACCGTCACGGTTGGAGTTCAAACAGGACCGCTCACGCATTTCAACTGGAACACGGCCACATCGGGAAATTGGAGTGACGCGACGAAGTGGACGCCCGGCCCACCGGTTGCGGAAGGCCAACCCAATTATGTCCTGAACTTCAAGGAGGCAGGTGCCTACACCGTCAACCACGACCTCAGCAGCGAATTCCAGCTCAATCAACTCAACGCATCAGCCGCAGTGAGCCTGAACGGCAACCGCAGTTTGTCCTTTGTGGCCAACGGCAGAACTCAACCTGCTTTTCAACAGAACGGAACCGGGACGGTCACCGTGGCCACTCCGATGAAACTCTCATCCGTCACCGAATTCGGTGGCAACGGGAATGGCGAGGTCGTGTTGGCAAAACAAATCACCGGCACCGGCGGCATCGTCAAAAACAGCCCGGGCAGACTGTGCCTTTATGGCGCGGATTCCAACAACTTCTCCGGCGGCACAACGGTCAACATGGGCACGCTCGCCCTGAGCACCTACGTCGAGGGAATCGGCAGTATCCACGCCATCGAGCCGCTGGGCAGCGGTCCGGTCACTCTCAATGGCGCCACCATCGAGATGCAGTATGTCACCGCATCCCACCCGCTCACAGTGAATGGCGGCACGCTCGCAAGCACCAATGGCTGGGGCGCCATCTGGTCCGGCCCCATCACACTGAACCAACCCCTCACCCTGCTTTGCCAGATGCAGATGCTCATCAGCGGCACGGTCAGTGGCAACTCCGGCATCATCAAAACAGGCGGGAATGTCCTCACCCTTGGTGCCGCCAACAGCTACACCGGTAACACAGAGATCCATGAAGGCACGCTGAAATGCGATCAAAAGTCCTCCCTCGGCAGCGGCCCGCTTTTCATCCATTCATCCGGCATTTTGAACCTCAATTTCTCCGGCACCAGCAAGATCGCCTCGCTTACAATCGATGGCAAATCCATGCCGCGCGGCACCTACGGATCATCGACTTCGAACGCGACCCACAAGAACGACACCTGCTTTTTCGGCAAAGGCACAGTCACCGTTCCGTAGTGCGAAGTTTTGATGGACCGCGCGAGTCCACTCGCGCTCGATCGGTTCAGCCTGATTTCAGGCGATCCATATAGCTACGTCCCGGGTTTACAGGGAGGGAAGAGGAACGGAAGAGAGAGAGAATGTATGGAAACATTTTGCAAGCTCATCCAGCATCTCCTCCCGTTCTCCCTATCCTCTTCTCTCCCTGTTGATAGATGCCGGAACAGTCCCCGACTTTGTTTCCTCTACCTCACCACCTGCCTCAAAGCCGTGGAAACCATCAAACAGCGGATCTCGGCAGCGGGGTGGATTTTTTCGATGGCTTGGCGATAAGCGTTGAGTTGGGCAGAGTAGCGTTCCTTGAGCTCGGCTTCGGTTTCGACGCGGTCGGTTTTGAAATCGATAATTTCTACTAGATTCACCGTAGTTCTACCGTCGGAATGGACATGGAGCCGGTCGATCACGCCGCTCATCCATTTGCCGTCGATGACAGCCTCGATGCGTTGCTCGCGGTAGAGTTTGATGTTGTGTCCGTTGCGGGAAAAAAGATCGCGGATCTCGGGCGTCTGGAAAACGGGCGTGAGGGTCCCTGAAACTTCGGATGTGAATTCCGGGATACCGGACTCGTCGATCCAGCCCACAGCCTCAAGCGCACGATGCACCGCGATGCCCCTGAGACGTGCCGTGCCGTCGCCCGGACCCGTGGAAGCCATGGAATCCTTGCCACTGCTCGGAGTCGTGCGTGCGCGTTTGGCGGTTCCTGGTTTCAATCCGGAAGTCACAGGCGTTGGCTGTTTTTCCTGCAGCGGAACCGTCTCATACCAGTCGGATTTACCATATTCATGGAGCGCTTTTTCCGTTAGAGACATTTCCAGACTGCTCATGATCCAGTTGCTGTAGCTGGCCTTTTCGTCATCGGCGGTTTTCGATGGCTCCGGCAAGTAGAGATACATGCCGCGTTTGGCTCGGGTCAGTGCGACGTAGAGTTTGCACAAAGCCTCGTAGGTTTGCAGTTCCGACCATGAGTTTTCGGCATCCTTGAGTTGCGGGAAAAGATTTCTCACCCATCCCGGCGGCGCGGCCATGATCCACTCATCCGTGATGATTTGCCTGAAGTGTTGGAGCGATGGAATCTTGTCGTTGGTGATTTCCGGCAGAAAGACGACATCGAATCCGAGTCCTTTGGCTTTGTGGATGGTCATAACCTGCACGGCGGCCACTCCGGGGCTTTGGGAGATTTCCATGCGCTCAATCCGGTCAGCCGCTTCCCTGACCTGCACGACTCCCTCATCATCGATCTTTTTGAGTGCCTGCAACAGATCCTCGAAACGGCGGGCGGCGAATTCTTTCCAGTCGGCCGCAAGCGGTGTGATCCATTCCCTCACGGTTTCCGAAAACCCGATCTCCGCACATTGAGCGCTCAGTGCGTTCCATACAGCGTGCCAATCGTCCGCGTATTTCTCGCGGAGCACCGCACCCAGTGGAGACATGGCGAGTGTCTGCTTGGCGAAGGCGTCGCTCGGATCGGCAAGCCAGGACAAGAGTTTCCAGATCATCACGCCGACCGGGTGATCCTGCCCCGGTTTTCTAACACCTTCCTCAACGACCTGGAAATGGTTGGCGCGCAAAACATCCGCCCATTCCCTGACCTGATCGTTTTTTGCCACCAAGACTCCGCAGGAAAGCTGTCTTTTGCCAATACCGATCTCGTTCATCTGTTCGATGACGCGTTGCCGGATATCTTCTTTCGGCAGGATCTCGACACGAAAAAATCCGGCTGCGGAGGCCAGGGTCAACGGTTTGGCGGAAACGTGGTTTTCCCAACTTCGGTTCCATGGTTCGGCGGCGGGTCCGAACAGATTTGTTAGAGTATTTGCATCGCCACAGATTCGGTTGACGAGATGGAGGATCTCGGGGCAGGAGCGCCAGGAGTCGACCATAGTGTCCTGCCTTAGGGAATAGGGATTCGATGCGTCAGGATCCGAATAGGTATCGATCAACTCATCAAACAAACCGACCTTTCCGCCGCGCCATGCGTAGATGGCCTGTTTTTTATCGCCGACCACAAAGACGCTGGATTGCTCGCCGGTCATCGCTTCGTCGACGAGCGATTTGAGGCCGTCCCATTCGTCCTGGCTGGTGTCCTGAAACTCATCGAGGAGCCAATGCTGATAATTCGAGTCCAGGCGGAAATCCACGGCTTCACGGCGCAGGCGTGCGTCCTCATTGCGGATCCAGGCGCTCATCAGGCGTTTGACATCATCAAACCCAAGTTTTCCGAGACGCCGGAGCTCATGATCCAGCAGCTCATCGTATTTGCTGACGACGCCGTGGATGCCGCGGGTGCGTTCCAAAGCAGCGGAGAATTCGCAGCGCGCCGCGAGATCGACCAATTGCCGCAGAGCTTGAGCGGCCATCCCGGTGATGGTCAGAGGTTTGTAGTAGGAGACTTCGATGCTTCCCTCCGAAACGCTGACCGCTTCGAGAATTTTCTGGGTCAATCCTTTTCCCTCACCGAGTGTGCCGCTGCCGATCGTATGTTTCCGGAAACTTTCCAAGGTCGGCTCAATGACCGATTGCTGGCGTTTGTCTGTGAAGGTCAGGTTCGCCCAATCGCGATGAACGATCTCGATCAGCTCGTGTTTGCGCTTTTCCCACTCTGACACCTGAATAGGCATCAGCTCCGCAGGCCCCCATGCCCTGGAATGGGAAGAAAGGTGTGCCCCATACCAGCCTCCGATAAAGTCCTTGAGCTCGTTCAGCACCATGGTGCCTTCCTTGCTGCCGGTGGCTTGGCGGAAAATGTTGATAAACTCCTCCTCGGTTTCGGGATCCAGTCCGCCATCCAGCAGTTTTTCCATCACGGCCTCGCGCGCGGCGTTCGCAACCTCGCCCTCGAGCAGTTCGAATTTTCCTCCTGAGATTCCCAGTTCGTATTGGAATCCTTTGACGATCCTCGCGAAAAAGCCGTCCATCGTCCCCAAAGTCAGCTTCGGCAGGCTTTTCACCAGACGATCGAGCAGCATTACGAAATCCACAGAAGCGGTTCGCGCGGCCAATTCGGAGGCTTTGCTTTCATCCGCTGCGGCCTCGGCGAGTTTTTTCAAAAGGGCATCCGCAAATTCGCCAGCCGCCTTACGGGTAAAGGTGAGGGCGACAATGCTTTCCGGCTCCACTCCACGAGCGGCCAGTTCGATAATCCGGTCGCTCAGGCGGAAGGTCTTGCCCGAGCCCGCAGAGGCCAGAAGGAGGAGATTTTTCTGAAACTCTTTCATCAACAATCGCCGATGAAATTGGACGAACCCTCTGCATTGTCACGCCTTTCTTCCCAGAAACCCGTCAAGATATGCGTAGTTTATGCGAAGAATCACGCCTTGCCTCAGGCCGCTTCCTGGGGTAGATGGGAAGCCTAGCCGAGGTTTTCTGAGCTCTCTCGGAAACTTCCTGTCTAACCCCTGTGTAGTATCATTGTTATGTTTCGTATTCCTTTCGACCGTGTGAACTGGATCACCTCCAGCTTCCTGATTGGCACCGCCCTCATCGCTCTCATCGGTGCTCCCATCTACCTCTACCACTACGGAATCAACTGGTTCCAGTTCGGGATGTTCTTCTTCTACCTCTGCGCGACGATGATGAGCATCACGGTCGGCTACCACCGCCTCTTCTCCCATATTTCCTTCAAAGCCAAGACCCCGGTGAAACTTTTCACCCTGCTTTTCGGTGCCTGCGCTTTTGAAAACTCCTGCCTCAACTGGTCCTCCGACCACCGCCGCCACCACAAACATGTCGATCACGACGAAGATCCTTACGATATCTCCAAAGGGTTTTTCTGGGCGCACATCGGTTGGCTGCTGTTCAAACTCAATCCCGAGCCTCCGATCGACAACGTGGCTGACCTCCGCAAGGACAAGCTCGTCATGTGGCAGCACAAATACACCCACTGGATCGCTCTGGTTCTCGGTCTCATCGTTCCTGCCGCAATTGGTTACGGCTACAACTCCCTGATGGGCCTTGATCCGATGGTCGGCGCGCTCGGTGGCTTCCTCATCGCTGGCGTGACCCGTATCGTCATTGCGCAACATTGCACCTTTTTCATCAACTCCCTCTGCCACACGGTTGGCAAGCAACCCTATTCCACCAAACATTCCGCCCGCGACAGCGCGATCATGGCGTTTCTGACCTTTGGTGAGGGCTATCACAACTACCACCACGAGTTCCAACACGATTACCGCAACGGCGTGAAGCCATGGCAGTGGGATCCATCGAAATGGACCATCTGGACTCTCTCCAAGCTGGGCCTCGTCGAGGGTCTGCGCCGGGTTCCGGACAGCAAAATCCTCTTGGCCGAGATGGGTGAAGCCCGTCGGGTTGCTGAAATTCGCCTGACTCAAATTCAAGCCGTGCCGGGTTATTGCCAACGCACTGCCGAAACTTTGACCCAGCTGTATGACAAGATGTGTGAGAACTATCGTGAGCTCGAGCAAGCGGTCGCAGACCGCGTTCAGCTCTCCCGCGATGCCCTGCAAGCATGGCAGGACGAAACCCGCGCGATGATGCGGGAATTCTCGCAGATGCCGAAGCCGGCAATGGCCTGATCCTATTTGCCCTGCAACCTCGGTGCGGAGTGGCCTTGATCCTGGATCTTTTTCAGCAAGTCCTGAAGCTCTTTGACTTTCTCCGGATGCGTTGAAGCGAGGTTGTTGCGTTGGGAAATGTCGTCCCGGATCTGATAGAGCCCGACGTCTTGCCCATCATATTCAGGCACACGGTGTTTTTCCCGCCATGCTGCGGACGGCTGTCGATTGGCTCCGGATTTGGCATTGATAAGCACCCAGTCCTGATGGCGAATGGCGTATTCGTCCTTGAACGTGTTGTGAACCATGGTGGTGCGCGGAGAGCTCGGGCTTTCTCCCTTCCAGTGGGGCAAAAAGTCATACGAATCCTCGGCGGATTTATCCGGCAGCGTGAAGTTCAGGAAGCTGGCAAAGGTGGCCATGAGATCGGTTTGGGAGAACAACGAGCTGAACACCGAATCGGGCTTCGTCATACCGGGCCATTTCAGGATGGTGGGCACGCGGTGACCGCCTTCGTAGATGTCGCGTTTGAGACCGCGCAGCGGAGCGGCCGACCAGTGATCAAATTTTTCATCACGGACATAGGCATAGCCTTCCGGGCCGTTGTCGGCGGAGAAAAAGACGATGGTGTTGTCTTCGAATCCGGCATCGCGCAGGGCTTGGAGGATCTGACCGCAGGAGTCATCGGTTTCGACCACGAAATCCCCGTAAGCTCCGGCCTGGGATTTTCCATCGAACGCATCGTTGGGAACAATCGGCGCGTGAGGAGATGGCAGCGGGAAGTAGAGGAAGAACGGTTCGGTTTTTCCTTTGCGTGAATGAATGTATTCCACTCCTTTTTTTGTCAGGGTGGGAAGGATCTGGTAGAAATCCCAATCCGAACGACCCGGGCCTTCACGGCATTCCCAGTTGCCTTCCTTCGTGGCTTGCGGGGTTTTGGTAAACGTGATGTCAGGCGCTTGCAAAACGCGATCGTTTTCAATCCAGCAGTAGGGAGGAAAATTGATCACATTGTCGCCGAAATAATAATCAAAACCGTGATCGATCGGGCCGCCACGGAAAGGCTTGGTCCAGTCGAAGTGATCGTATTGTTTGGATTTTGGTGGCGTGCCGGGAATGCGGATGGAGTCCCAGTCCCAACCGAGATGCCACTTGCCGACACAGGCTGTGGTATAACCTTTTTTCCGGAACATTTCCTGAAGAGTCAGCTGATCCTGTTTGAAAAAGGATGGGTCAAAGCCTGTATCGATTCCATGGAAATCCCGCCAGTGATGACGGCCGGTAAGCATGGCGTAGCGGCTGGGCGTGCAGATGCCTGACGAACTGTGGGCGTCGGTGAAACGCATGCCCTCACCCGCCAAACGATCGAGGTGAGGGGTGGGGATTTTGCTTTTGGGATTGTAGCAACCCAAATCTCCGTAACCGAGATCGTCCGCATAGAGAATGACGATGTTCGGCAACTTGGAGGATTCCGGATTTGCGGACAGCAGAGAGATGGCACAAGCGGCCGGAAAAAGAAGGGAGAGGACTGGTTTTATCATGATGGGGGGGAATGGTTTCAGCGTTATGGGATACGGGTTTTACAGTATGAATTTTCACCGCAGATTTGTGATCGTTTGGAAAATGGCGGTGATCATGAGGTATGCAAAGGTGCCGATGAGCAGTGCCATGAAAATCAGCACCGAGGGCATGATGAGTGCCATGATGCGTTGGATATCCTTGTTGAGCTCCTTGTCGTAGCGCTCCGCAGCGCGACGCAAAGAGACGTCGATTTTTCCGGTTTGTTCTCCCACGGCGATCATGTCCACCAGCAAGGGAGGAAACGATTCGGCACGGATCATGGCTTTGGAAAAAGCACGCCCATCCCCGACTTGCGCGATGACTTCATCAAGTTTGCGCCGGATGGCGAGGTTCTGCGTGGCATCGCGCGAGAGCTCAAGGGCACGAAGCAGCGGCAGGCCGTTGCCGACCAGGTTGGCCATGGTTTCGAGGAACTGGACATAGAAACGGGAGGCGATGACCGCACCGACTAAGGGGATATTGAGTTTCATGCTATCCCAGATCGGTTTGTTGTCTTCGCTGTCCTTCCAAGCTTTGAAAAACAACGCCCCACCCACCAACACAAGCAGGATCACCAACCACCATGCTTTGATGAAATCGGCGGTGTGCATCATCATGTCGATCGCCCACGGGAGTTTTCCGCCGGGTGTGTTCTTGATCAGTTCGGAAAGCTTCGGAATGAGAACCGTCACGAAAACCACTCCCACTCCAATGCCCATCAGCACCAGAAACGAGGGGTAAATGAGCGCGAGAACGATCTTGCTCTGCAGTTCGGCAAGCGTTTTGAGATAATATGCCTGGCGCTTCAGAATGGTGTCCAGCGCGCCGGATGCCTCGCCGGCTGCGGCCAGCGAGCAATAGAGCGGCCCGAAACTCGGGCTGACTTTTTTAAGAGCCACAGAGAAATTTACCCCGTCTCTAACAATTTCACGGATGCGTCTTGAGACTTCTTTGAGGCTGCCGAGTTCCTGTCTGCTCTCCATCGATTTCAGCGCCGGCTCGAGTTGCAGGCCTGCACTCAACATGTCCGACAGTTCCTCGGTGAAAAGAATAACCTCCGCGCGCTTCAGCTTGAGCGTGCCGTCCTCTGACACGGAAAGCCTCTCGCTGCCGCGCTCTTTCTTGACCACCACCGATGTTTTTTTCACAGGCTGACCGGTGGATTCACTCACACTGACAGGTTGCAAACCTCGCTTGTCCAGAGCCCGCAAAGCTTCGGAGCGATCCGACGCATCGATCTCACCCGTTGCGACGGTGCCGTTGGTGGAAAGGGCTTTGTAGGAAAAGGAGGGCATGGGAAAATCAAGTGCTTAATCGGCTCCACCGATTTCGGAAGAGGTGACGGAAATCACTTCCTCGATCGTGGTCTCTCCCTGCATCACTTTATGCCAACCGTATGTGCGCATCGGCACATAGCCGTCGCGTACCGCTTGTGCTTTAAGATCGGCGAGCGGACGGGAATGGGCGACCAGTTCCTGCATTTTATCTGTTAGAACAACGACCTCGTAAATGGCGAGTCGGCCCGAGAAACCTGTCATGCGGCAACGGTCGCAACCTTTTGGGGAAAAGATTTTTCCCGGAATGTCCTGGGGGATACCGAGATCGATGATGTCTTGCTGGGAAATTTCGCGTGGGGTTTTGCAATGGGGACAGAGACGGCGCACGAGGCGCTGGGCAAGAAACGCACGGACCGCAGCGGACACGAGGAACGGCTCGACCCCCATATCGACGAGACGGGAAATGCCGCCCATCGCGTCGTTGGTGTGGAGCGTGGAGAACACGAGGTGACCTGTTAGAGAAGCGCGGATGGCGATTTCCGCGGTTTCAAGATCCCGGATCTCACCGATCATGACGATGTTCGGATCCGCACGGAGAATCGAGCGCAGAGCTGCAGCGAAAGTCAGGCCGATCTCGGATTTGACGGCGATCTGCATCACGCCGGAAAGTTTGTTTTCCACCGGATCCTCGACCGTGACGATACGTTTTTCCGGACTGTTCACTTCGCTGAGAAAGGAATACAGACTGGTGGATTTGCCGGAACCTGTCGGGCCGGTGATGAGAATGATGCCGTTGGGCAGGTGCAGCAGGCTCTCGATTTTTTTTCTAACAAACGGCTCCAGCGACAACTTCGCGAGGTTGAATTTCTCCTGGTTGAGCAAACGCAGGGAGACGCTTTCGCCTTCCACGGTGGGAACCGTGGCAACGCGGACGTCGATGGTCGCACCTTCGAACTGCAAATTGATCCGTCCGTCCTGCGGCACACGGCGCTCGGCGATGTCGAGACGCGCCATGATTTTCAAACGCGCGATCACCGAGCTTTGCAGAGCCTTGATATTTTCCGGCACCGCGATTTCCAACAGCCTGCCGTCGATGCGGTAACGAATGCGGAGATTGTTCGCGAGAGGCTCGACGTGGATATCCGTCGCGCGCTGATCGAGAGCCTCTCGGATGATCTGGTTGACGAATTTCACCACGCTGGCCTCCTCGTCCTCATCCGCGTCGATCACATTCGCCTCGTCATCGGAATCGGACAACTGGTCATAATCTAGATCGCGCCCGTCGAGGATTTGCTCGAATGTATCGGCGCCGACCCCGTAAAGCCGGCGCAGGGCCTCGTGAATCCGCTTGCGGGAGGCCATGCACCATTCGAAAGGCATGGACAGCTCCTGGGCTGCCGCTTGGTGGGCAACGAGGTTGAAGGGATCAAAAGTGGCGAGGATGAGCTTGGCATGACCGTCATCGTTGCGGATGGAAACCGGCAGCAAGCGATGTTTTAGCGCGACCCGAGGTCCGCAGGCCTGACGCAGCGGCAAGGTGTTTTCCTCCATCGGGATGCCGTCCAGCCACGGGATATCCAGTTCCTTCGCCAGTTCGCGCAGATAACCCTCTTCATCAACCACATCCGCATCGAGCAGATCGTCGATCGGAGAACGCTGGCGTAGGGAAGCCGCTTTCAGCAATTCACTGACGGCGGACAGATCGTCGCATCCGGATTTGCGAGCAGGCTCTAAGAGAAGTTCAGTCATGCTTTATCTGTAATCGATGAGCTTACTAAACCCATCAAAGCCCGATTTGTCGCTGAAAAACTTGAGTCTTGAGCATTTCAGGAGTCAGGGACACTAAGAAACAGAAACCTGCTTTTTCGCCTGTTCTTCTTTCAGTCCACCGAGGAACAACAACACCGCAGCGATGCAGATACAGGAGTCCGCGACGTTGAAGGTAGGCCACCAGCCCTGACTCGAAGGCACGATTTTGTCGTAAAACGGGAGTCTCACGGAGATGAAATCCACCACATAACCTTCCGAGAGCCGCTCCCAAAAACTCCAGCCCTTCGCATAATCGAGAAGAAATCCCTGCACCAAGCGGTCGGTCAAATTTCCAAAAATACCGCATAGCAGCAGAGCGACTGCGAATTTCGAGAGGATGTGCTCAAAGGCCCCCTTCTTCCAAAAATAACGGATCAACCCGAGAGCGATGAGCGGGACCAATAAAAAAACGATGGGAGCCCACGAGGTTCCGTTGCCCATACCGAAAGCGACGCCCTGGTTATGCACCCGGATCCAGTGAAACCAATCCGGAATGATTTTCCATGGCAGATCGAACGAACCGAAATAACCCGGAGGCGGTTCGGAAAAATTCGACACCGTCCACGCCTTCGTCGCTTGATCGAGGAGGTAGAGCGGTAGGGTCAGGAAGAGGAGTAGATTTTTCAAGTTCATGACAATGGATCAGTAGCCGCAAGTGGTGAAAGGAGACGCTGGCAGGCCGTCCTTGTTGTAGAGATTGCAGCCGAGTGGGTATTGGGTGTAGGCGTAACGCACCGCGATCGGATCGGACACCTCTTTCGATGCAACGATCAAATCCGATCCGTCGATTTTGCCTTCGGCCCAGTGCCAGGTGCCGTCTTTCGATTGGATGGAGAGCCAGGGCATGGTCGCATCCGGCGTGGGCACGGGCGGTTCGTTGCCGTCCTTGCTGGCGAGCATCAGACCGTTTTCAGCGTAATCAAATTTCACACGGATCGTTTTCCCTTCAATCTTGTGCTCTCTGTAGAGCGGCCCGCTGGCAACCATATCTTTTCTGCCATATTCCTTGTTCAAGGCCCAATGAGCCAGACGCATCCCGACGTCGTATTTGTACTTCGGATGCTCCTTTTTCTCACCGATGTCGATCGTGACCGCCAGTCCAGTGTTAGGAATTTTGGAAAGGGCTTCGAACTGCGCGTTGCGGATCGCCGCACGGCCGTCGCCGCCTTCCGGTTTGTCGGTTGGTGACTTACCTATCGGTGCGAGTTGGACGATGTAAAAAGGAAAGTCGCCCTGCTTCCAGACCTCACGCCAACCTGAAATCAGCTGCGTCAATTTGGGTAGGTATCCCTGTTTGTCTTTTTCGTTGGCCTCGCCCTGATACCAGAGCGTGCCGCGCATGGCATGGCCGACCAATGGTTCGATCTTCGGAATGAAATTCTGATATTTGGTATTGGTCAGAGGTTGGCCCTGCGGCACATACCACCAGCCTTCGATTCCGGTTCCCGCAACCGCGGCATTCATCAGGCCGATGGGAACCAGGAGTTCGCTTTGAAGCTTGCGACCGAAGACAAACGACACACTGTAGCAACTTCCGACCGTATTTGGCGCCGATACGGTCCATTCTGTCTCAAGAAACCGCAGCCCCGGATAATTGGCTTCTCTCTGGGAATCCTTCGGATGCGCGGTGTTACCGAATTTCACCGCCATGTTGGATTGCCCGGAGCAAAGCCAAACCTCGCCGATGAGGATGTTTGAAAACGTTTTGGTCTCTTCCTTGCCTTCGGCGCGCGTCACAACGGTCAGGGTATGGCCCGCAGGCGTATCGTTCACCGACTTCAGTTTGTCGGCAGGCATGGCATCAAAACGCACGTCAAAGCGTCCGTCTTTTCCTGCGATGGTGGAACGTTTCTGTGTGCCGAAAGTCAGCTCAACTTTTGCATCCGGAAGAGTCCAGCCCCATACCGGCAAGGGCATGTTCTGCTGAAACACCGCGTGATCATTGAAAGGTCGACCCATCCTCGGTGCCAATTCCAACGGTGGTGCTGGTTTGGGAAACGATGTGGTCAACTCCGCAGCGGAGAGCGGACTGACAGAGAAAAGACCCAAAACCAGCGAACCCACGATCGTGGTGAAAGTCGAGCGGAGGTGAACTTTCATGAGTGCGGTTTGGAAAAATGAAGTCAGGAAACCACCTCGTCGCAACGCTTACAAAGCCCGCTTTCGAGCACAGGCTCGTGCCTGCGGCAGCGGGGGCAGAGTGGGAGATCTGTTTTGTTGGCGGTGGCGGAGAGTTCGCTTCCTTGGGTCACCGTGAGCTCTGCAATGATGAAGAACTCGGTGGCGAAGTCGCGGTCGTTGAGTTTTTCTAACAAATGCGCGTCAGATGCGGGGATGGCGAGCTGGATCGCGGCTTCGTTGTTGCGGGTGAATTCCTTTGCCTGGATCTTCGCTTCGATCGCGGTTTGGATCGCGGCTTTGATTTGGAACAGGCGCTCCACGTCCTTGCTGACCTGGCTTGGGGCGAAGGCGGGATTGGCGGTTGGGAAATCCTGTTCGTGAACCGTGTCGGTGGTGAACGACGCGTGCTCCCATGCCTCGTCCGCCGTGTAGGCAAGGATGGGTGCGAGCAGGCGGGTGATGCTGCTAAAGATTTCGTACATCGCGGCTTGTGAAGCGAGGCGACGAGGCGAATCTGCGGCATCGCAATACATGCGGTCTTTCAGCGCATCGATGTAGATCGCAGAGAGGTCAGTGGTGCAGAATTGGTTGATGGAGTTGAATACTTTGCGGAACTCGAAAGCCTCATAGGCTTTCAAACACTCGGCGGTGACTTCGTGGAGGCGCTCGAGGATCCATTTGTCGAGCAAGGTGTATTCGTAGGTTGCGCCTGCTGATGGGGTGAAGCCATCGAGGTTTCCTAACAGAATTCTCAGGGTGTTGCGCAGGCGGCGGTAAGGCTCGGCGACCTGTTTGAAGAGGTCTTCACCGAAAGGAACTTCGTTTTGCCAATCGACGCTGGAGGCCCAGAGGCGGACGATGTCGGCGCCGTATTGGTTGTAGAAATGCGCGGCATCGATGGGTTTGCCGGCTTTTTCGGCTTCGGATTTCGAGAGTTTCTTTTTGTCCTTATCGACCACGAAGCCGTGGGTCATCACGGATTTGTAAGGCGCGTGACCGCGATAGGCGGTGGAGAGCATGAGCGAGCTTTGGAACCAACCGCGATGTTGGTCGGTGGCTTCGAGATAAAGATCGGCGGGACAATGCAGCTCGGGATGCGCGTCCATGACGGCGGCGTGCGAGCAGCCGGAATCGATCCAAACATCGAGGGTGTCCTTGCCTTTTTTCAAACCTGCGGGAAGGCCGAGTTTGGCGGCGAGTTCTTCATCGGAAGTTTCGAACCAAACATTCGTGCCTTCTTTCTCGACGAGATCCGCGACCTTGTTGGCGAGTTCGGAGGAAAGGATGGCCTTATTGTTTTCATCGAAGAAAACCGGAAGCGGAACGCCCCAGGTGCGTTGGCGGGAGATGCACCAATCGGGACGCGCTTCGACGGTTCCGTAGATGCGGTTGCGACCCCATGCGGGCATCCATTTGACCTTGTCGATTTCCTCCAGCGCTTGGCCGCGCAGGGTGTCGAGCGAGATGAAGAACTGCTCAACTGCCCGGAAAATGATGGGCGTTTTCGAGCGCCAGCAATGCGGATAGGAATGTTTGTAATCCTCCTGGCCGAGCAGGTGGCCGCTCTCTGTTAGGATTTCGATGATGCGTTTGTTCGATTGGAAAACGTGTTTGCCAACGAGTTCGGCGAGTCCGACTTCTTCGGTGAAATGGCCTTCGTCATCAACGGGCGAGAGGACACCGAGTCCGTTTTGTTGGCCGGCGACGTAGTCGTCCGCGCCGTGACCGGGAGCGATGTGCACCGCGCCGGTTCCGGTTTCCGTGGTGACGAAATTGGCGAGGATGAGTTTCGAGGTGCGGTTGAGAAACGGATGTTGTGCTTC
>CBFGOP010000057.1:0-14764 GCA_965650415.1 uncultured Prosthecobacter sp.
TTTGAGGTTTTGCGAGTTAGGAGAGGGGTGTGAGCAGTAAACGATGGCTGGCGGAATTCAATTTCCCAGACAAATAATACGTTTTCTTATTGTGCTTTGAGGTTTTGCGAGTTAGGAGAGGGGTGTGAGCAGTAAACGATGGCTGGCGGAGTGGCGTGATGGGCAGGAAAAGCGGGCGATTTATCACTGCGTCTCCCGTGTGGTGGATCGTCGCTTTGTGCTCAAGGATGAGGAGCGGGAAAAGTTCCGGATGTTCATGCGGATGCAGGAAAACTTCAGTGGTTGCAAGGTCTTGGCCTATTGCATCATGTCGAATCACTTTCACATTCTTCTGGAAGTTCCGCCGAAAAAGAACCTGGTTTTGGATGATGCGGGGCTGCTCAAGCGGCTCTCGACCTTATACTCGGAGGCTTTTGTGGGCAATGTGGCTAAGGAGCTCAAGGAAGCGCGCGACGAAGGGAATCAAGCCCATGTGGAGGAAATCCACGCCCGTTTCACCTACCGCATGCAGGATTTGAGCGAGTTCATGAAAACTCTCCTGCAGCGCTTCACACGCTGGTTCAACCGGACCCATGATCGCACCGGCACGTTGTGGGAACAGCGTTACAAGAGCGTGATCGTGGAAAGCGGCCATGCCGCGCGCACGATGGCGGCCTACATCGATCTCAATCCCGTAAGAGCGGGAATGACGAAAGATCCGGCGGAGTATCGCTGGAGCAGTTATGGGGAGGCGATCGGCGGAAATCTCAAAGGAAACGGCAAGAAAGCACGGATGGGATTGATGCGAGCCTGCGAGTTTCGGGAAGATCTTGAAACAAGGGAATACCAGCAAGAGCGCTGGAAAGAGGTGGTGAAAGTCTATCGCCAGATGATGGGGATGGCGCTGGAGCGCAAAGCCGGAGCGGCTTCAGAGCAGGTGAAGCAGGCACGAGTGAAGCGGGAGAAGGCCGAGGAGGCGTATTACCAAGCCAAGCATGCAGGAAAGTCAGAGGCAGAGCTTGGGCGTTTGAGGGAAGAAGCGGTCAGGGAAGTGGCGATCAGCAATCTCGGGATGGTGAAAATGCTGCGTCACCGGGTAAGGTATTTCACGGACGGAGCGGTGATCGGCAGCAAAGAGTTTGTGAACGATGCGTTTGTGGCGGCGAGGGAGAGATTTTCAGAGAGGAGGAAAGACGGAGCGCGCAGGATGCGTGGGATAGGAAAGGCTGCGTGCGGAACGCTGTGGAGCGTGAGGGATTTGAGGATGGTGAAGGCCTAGTTTTTTTAAAAATGAATCTGTTACCGATTCACATACAATTTGCACAAGCTGAACGAGGAAAAAGATTGCTCTTTTTCAGAGCAAGTCCAGTCTCCACAAATAATCATGAAAACTTCAATGTTACTTCTCGCTGCGTTGGTTCTGGCTTGCCCCACTGTGGATGCTGCCGACAAGAAAAAGGACCCGAAGAAAGAGGCCCGCGAAAAGCTCAGCGCTGCCAAAGAGAAGTATTTCGAAGCGATCGACGAGGTATTGGAGCCTAAAGACAAGAACAAGGACGGTTCGCTGACCCGTGACGAGTTCATAGCCGACGAAAGCGACAAAGAAGGGGCAGGCAAACGCTTCGATGAAGCCAACAAGAACCGCGACCGCGTGCTACACAAAAACGAAATTGGTGAAATGCTCGGTGCTGATAAGGAGCTCGAGAAGGTGAAAGACGAAATCGAGCAGTCCCAGAAGAAGAAAAAGAAATAAGCCTGCTTCACCATGGAAGAGTGGCAGGATGATGTGGCAGGATGATGTGGTTGGAAGGATGGGGAGCGAATTGAAGCATTCGGGCCATTGAACTTCCTCATTTATCGGCCGTCCGCAGATTTCTAGGTTGGACGAATCGTCTGAGGTGTTCAAACTCAGTCCAGATGCGCATACTTCGGATTCTCACGAAAAAAGAACTCAACACCTATTTCCTCAACCCCTTCGGGTGGGTGGTCTTGGCTTTTGTGGTATTGATGCAGGGACTCTCCCTGTCATCGGCGATGAAGGGCTTCCGCGACACGCCGGTCAAAGACAGCTTGGTCTATGTGGTTTTTCACACGCCTCTGTTCTGGTTCTACTTTCTCTTCATTTTCCCGCTGATCACGATGCGTTTGTTTTCCGAGGAGGAACGCAGCGGCACGTTGGAGACCCTGCTGACCGCTCCGGTGCGGACTTGGCAGGTAGTCTTGTCCAAATACCTCGCGGCGATGATCTTTTACGTTATCCTGTGGATTCCGGCGTTTCTCCAAATCAAGGCCTTTTCATGGTTGACGGATATCCCTCCCGCGTATTCTGAAGGGGCTCTTTGGGGAAGCTTCCTGATTTTGTTTTTGATGGGTAGCGCGTTCACAGCGATCGGTTGTTTGGCTTCCGCGATGACATCCAGCCAGATCGTGGCGGGGATCGTTACGATCACGGCTTTGGTGATTTTGTATTTCCTCGGTTTTGTGACGGTCATCTGGGGTGAGTCATTCGCAGGGGCGGGATTCTTCCACTACATTTCCTCACAGCGTCACCTACACTATTTCGCCAATGGCCTGATCGATTCTCGTCCGGCGGTTTATTACACATCCCTCACGGCGTTCCTACTGTTCCTCACCCATCATGTGATCGATACCCGCCGTTGGCGCCAATAATTCCATACGTTTGTCATGTTATCCACTGCCTCGCGACCATCCAGACCGAATCGTTTCGGAATCGGTTTCATCTCGATTCTGCAATTGTTATTGCTTCTGATCGCTCTGTTTTTCCTGAATTACCTATCAGCTCATAACTATCTGAGGGGCGATTTTTCACGCGCCGCGGATTACACTCTCTCGAGCTGGTCGAAAAATTACCTACGCAGCAAGGAGATCACCGAAAGGCAGCGACCGATCAAGTGGATCATGGTGTTCCGCCGGTCTTCGCCGGTTTATGAGCGGGTTCGCGTCCTGGTTGAGGAGTATCAGAGAAATTCCGGAGGGAAAATCGAACTCGAAGTGATTGATCCGATGAGATCGACAGATCGGGCCCAGCAGTTCGCCGCGACCTACCAGCTCAACTTGGTTCGCGACATGATTCTGATCGATGCAAGACCGACAGAGGAGACACCTCTTTTCACTGAAGCCAAGACGGGAACCGCGGCATTGGATCCACGAATCACGGTAGCCTTGTTAGAGGAAATGATCACCTATGCGGTGGATGAAAAAGGCCAGCGTCGGCCTGACAAATTCCGCGGAGAGGACTTGTTGACCGCGAAGTTGGTTCAGTCGATCGAGGGTAAACCAAAAAAATTCTTATTTCTCGCAGATAAATCGAGAATCGATGGTGAGGATGAGGATTCCCCGTGGGGCAACTTGTCCAATCTGCTGCGTTATCAAAATATGCAAATCACGCCGGCCAATTTGGTTGGATTGGATAGGATTCCTGATGAAGTTGACGGAATTGCATTGATCGCTCCGAAATACGATTTCACCGATCAGGAAATCGCGACGCTTGAGGCGTATTGGAACAGACCCAGATCCGCTTTGTTGATTTTATTGGAAGCCGGAGAGTGTCCGGCGAAGTTGAAAGCGTTTCTTCGTGCCAAAGGACTTACGCCGAGGAATGACCGCGTCATCACGAAAGATCAAAATCGGGTTGTCACGACGGCTCGTGGAAACTTCACGTTTGGAATCCCATTCCTCAAAGATCTGGCTGGGCAGTCGGCGATTTTTGAGGGTGCGTCTTCATCGATAGATGTCCGTGAAAATGCCGAGGATTTGATGATGCGTCAGATTTCACCGGTTCCATTGGTTCAGGTGATGGATGGATTCTGGGGAGAGTCGGATTTTGGCAAGATAACGGATGAGACAAAGCCGGGAGAAAACTACAATGAGTTTCGCGATCATGCTCCGCCGCTTCATATCGCCGCGGCAGTCACTCGGGGCGCTGCGAATGATGATCGCTATGCAGGTGAGACATCACGGATGGTTTTGATTTCCAACACGGATTTCCTTGAGAGTAACCGTCAACGCGCCGAAAACATGGACTTCCTTGCTGCGGCATCGAACTGGCTGGTGATGCGGGATTCTCTTTCCGGACTGCTGCCGCGCTCGATTGGAACCTACAAACTTCCGTTGCTCCAGGCACAGGTTTCTTTCATCAACCGGATCAATCTGATTTTCGCGCCCATCGGCTTTCTGCTGGCTGGTGGGTTGGTTTTCTCATCCCGGCGTTCATAGGATCACCCAACCGTGCGTTCCATTTTTTCCACATTATTGATTGCGATCGTCACAGTTGCCCTGGGAACGATCTCACTGTGGCAATTTCGTGACGGCAATCTGTATCGAATGTTTGGCAAGCCGCCGACACCTCTGGGTAAAAAAATATTTCCAGATTTCGATCCCAACGATGCCGTGAAAATCAAGCTCAGCACCTATGGGGTGGAGGCTGAATTCATCAAAACCTCAGATGGTTGGCAGGCATTACAGCCATGGAACGACCGTATGGACGCCAGAGCAGCGGTGGCAATCATCGGATTGACCAGTTCAACGATTGCTCAGGATTTGGTTCTTCGTGATGACTTGGATGCGAATATCGCTGGCTTCGGTGCGGGTAGCTACACAATTGAAATTCAAAATTCCAAAAACGAGACGACGGCGTTTTACCGCCTGGGAGGCAAAACTCCGTTGGAGTATCTCTCAACCGCAGAGGGTGCGAGTCCGGCCCCTACCATGTATCTGTTGCCGTTGGAAAGAGGCCGGAAATCTCACATTTACGCCGCTACCGGGGATATTTTGCCACTGCTCAAAGACAATTTTAAATTTCTTCGGGATCATCGTCCGTTTTATTTCAATCCGCTCCATTTGGAAAAAATCCGGATCAAGACATCCCAAGGAGAGCTGACATTGGGACGTAATTCCAAAGAGTCGGCATGGCGCATTCTGAAACCACTGGATCTTGGAACGGATCCCAAAGTCATGAAGACCTTGTTGGAAAATCTGTTTGAACTACAGGCCATCAAGGTTAGTGATCGATCCGAACTGACCTTGCCGGAAGATGATGCGGAATCTGCCGGCATGGAAATCGCGATCCAATCTTTTGGAGAAAAAGAGGAGACTGTTTTGGAAATTTTCACACCCGAAAACTCGGATTCACGCACGGCAAAAGCCATCGTTTCGGACCGACCCCAAACCGCATTTGATTTACTGATCAAAAACGAACCGGAGATGATTTCGATATCTGATCTGCCGCTCACCGTGAACGAGCTGAGAGAGTCAACGCTCTGCAATCTGAACATCGCATCGGTGCGTGGAATTGCGATCGAATCCGTGGCGGCTCCGACCATCCTGATCACTCGCCAACCACCCGCGCCTTGGATGGTGATGGTCAATCAAGTGGAGAAGCAAGCCAACGAGTTGCGATTGTTCGAGTTGTTCAAGGCGGTTACCGAAACGAAGGCCTTGTCTTTTGTGACGGACTCAGCACCTGAGGATCTTTCTCCATGGGGTTTAGATCGACCTATCATGAAGCTGACATTTCTCGCTGCAAACCGGCAGTCGCTTACTCTGCTGTTTGGTTTGAACACCGAGGGTGAGTTGTTTGCGAAGCGCAAGGACAGCCATTCCATCATGGCAGTCGATTCAGGTTTTCTGGAAAAAATCGCGGTTCGACAACATGAATGGCAGCATGCGCGTTTGGGTTCGTTCAATCGGGTCGATCTCAAGAGCCTGAAACGGCAGCGCTTGGGAGAGGAAGTTGTGGAATTGAGTTACGATGTGATATCGGATACGTGGAAAGCTAGCCGGAACGGTGCGGATGTCACATCCGACCTGGACGCGTTGAAAGCCAATTTCCTTATGGGCGTAATCGAGTCCCTGCAGGTTGTGGAATGGTTGTCCGCGGATGATCCAGAGGCAATTGAAGCACTGCAAAATCCTTTCCTGGGTTTTGAAATCGCACAACGAACGGTTGATGCATTTGGCGATGAAACCGGTGAGATTAGAGAGACTCTGAACATGGGTTTGCACCCCCGTAACCGGAAAGTATACGGCAAAAAGACATCGGACGGCTCCTGCTTCATCCTCTCGGACGAGACCGTGATGAAGCTGAGTGTGCCTCTGCTGGATGAATGATCCAACCATGATCCAGCGACTCCCCTTTTCCTATGATGGCATCGAGGCTGATATCAAACGGCTCGGCGAATTTTTGAGAGAGTCTTTTTCCGCTGCAGAACTTCAACTCATTGGTGAGATCTCAGTGCTCAATCTTGCCTGTGGTCGCGCGGATGAGACGGGTGTGTTGACAGCCGCGCTGAGTCCGGCAGTCGTCAGCTTTTATCTGGGAATCGATTTGCGGAGTGATGCGATTCAGGAAGCATCCCGCCGATGGGTTTCGACACAGGGAAAGATTGCTTTCATGGAGGGAAACGCGGCGACGTTGGGCAGAATGAAAACCCTGCCAGAATTCGATTTCATTTTCATGCGCCATCAGAACTACTGGCACGAACCGATGGTTTGGGAAGGTATATTGGATGAGGCCTTGGCAGCTCTGAAGCCGAATGGCTACCTCGTCTGCACGTCCTATTTTGATCTCGAACACGATTTGCTGTTGGCCAGCATGAGAGAGCGGGATGCAAAAAATTTACTCAATGCCAGAAACCCGTGTTCAAGAGCTTTGCCGGATGCTGATGGCAAAAGCGTGGACCGCTGGATGGCAATTTGGCAAAAAAGTTAGATATGTGTGATAAGCTCTTCGATTTCGAAGCGTGCTTTTGCCTTTGTAGCGTGAATGTCATCAGCCGAACGATAGCCCAGAGCGCAAGCGACCACCGTGGTGTAGCCGGAGTTTTCTAGACCAAGGATTTTGTCGTAGTCCGAGGGTGAGATACCTTCGAGGGGACAGGTATCGATCCCCATCACTGCGGATGCGGTCATCAGTTGGCCGAGAGCAATGTAAACCTGCCGGGTGTTCCATGCTTGTTTTTCCGATGCGGACATGTTGCTGGAAAAGGATGAGATCATGCCCGCATATCCTGCCAGATTTTCGATGGGAGTGCCCTGAACTTCAGCGAGGCGACTGATCCACCGGTTGATGTCATTTTTGGTAAGCTCGTTGCGCGCTGTGAATACCACGAGGTGTGAAGCGTCAGTGATTTGGGGCTGGTTCCATGAAACTGTTTTGAGTTGTTCACGAATTTCTGGTGAGTCCACAACGATAAATTTCCATGGCTGTAGTCCGAATGAGGAAGGCGTCAGAGCGAGGGATTTTTCAATTGTATCCCATGTTTCAGGAGTGATTTTGCGAGTAGGATCGAAGGCTTTGGTGGCGTATCTGAAATTCAGTGCAGAAATGAGATCGTCGGGAGTCATGGGCGTTATCAAATCAATAGGGTGAAAATGAGAAAGGAAGTGCGGCAGATGGGAAGCTTTTCAAAGTCAGGCTGAAAATGATGCCAAACTCATCTTCAAAGCGATTATCGATATGACTGAGGCCCACACCTGCGACCCATTCGCCAAGATCCCGTTGGAGCGTGTATTGCTGGAGCTCCAATACTCCATCATCCATTTCGAACATGTGCTGGATGGAAACACCCCAGTTCTCGCTGAGTCTGACATAGGTGGCCAGATCGACATGATTGGAGTCGGTTAGAACCGGATGGCTGTTGAGGTGACGATAGCCAACAGAAAATTCCCAGTTTTCATTCGGCATGAAACGGATACGTGTGGCGAGTTCCGAGAACTCGGAGCCTCCGTCGATGATGGGAAGTTGGGTTTCCAAATCAATCCCAAGCCATGGGAGGGGCTGCCAGCGGATGTCATTGTATAGATTGGAGAAATTCCGCGCTCCCTCCGGATCGTCAATATAGGAATCGACGTAGGTATCCATGTAAAGCCATTCATGGGATTGATCGTCCCGATGGGTGAGCAAGAGGTTTCTTCCTCCCATGCGGATGATGTTCCAACTCTCGAACTCATCAATTGCCGTGAAGCGCATCGGATCGAGTGCGCGAGGCCGGGTAGTGTATGTCAGCCGATCGATTTTCGGATAGTCCCTGTCGAGTTCGTCAGTCGCAGTTGTGGACCAGTTCACGTATGGCTGGAAGACATGGAGTATTCCATCAACTCCCAGAGTGCGGCTTCTCACATCGCTGTAATCTTTGGAAAATTTCAGAGCGGCTTCAGCTCCTCCATGTAGCATGAATCGGGAATCTGTAATGGCGGGTCCTTGCACGCTGGAATAATGAGTGTATGCGCCTCCAATGTGCGGGGTGAGAGTGAACCAATCTTGGTAAATGATAGGTGCGGAGAAAGAGTGATTGGTATGCAATCGATTGTATCCGGTATCCAAAAGTTGAGCACGAAGCGATGCGATACGGGGGTCTCCTGCAGGTAGCGCGCGAATTTGACGAACGAGATCCGCTTCATAGCCGTTCAACTGACGGAGCAGTCCGGGAACCCTGGAATCGCCACTGGGAAGGGAAAGCAAGGGGGTCAGGATATTGCGACGTGTGATATCCGCCGCCTGTACCGAACGAACCGAGAATGAAGTCTGTCCTTCATGCTGGATCCAGCTGTCGAAAAGAGGATTGAGAACCTGATCGAAAGCGATTTCAGGAGACTGGGTATCAGCACGATAATAATCGTTCACGCGGAATCGTCCGAAGATCGACAACAGGGAATCATCATCTCTTCTGTATATGCCGACAGTGTTGTCGGGTGAAGGATCCACCCGATAGGTGCGAATATCGAAATCTTCCAGATAATATTCGTCAGAGAGATAGGTGAGATTGGTGTCCAGTCTCCAGTTGGCGTCTTGTTCGAAATCGAATTCTTTACGGGTTTTTAACTGGATCTCGAATCGTTCGGTGTCAACCGAGCTGCGAACGGTGCCTGTGCGTGCATCATTCGGATCAAGATCGTGAGCATAATAAAGACTGAGTCCGCTGATGGCGTCCTTGTATTCCTGTTCCGTATCGACCAGATCAAGGCCGATTGCGGCACCTCGGGTTGCACGGAGGTCGAATCTCCAGCGGGATAACAGCCATGCGTCTTCGTTTTCACCGGTAAGAGGATTCCGCTCGCCTCCGAGCATGATGCCGTAGTGGTTCAAGAGGAATGGTCCCCAGTTGCTGCGGGCTCCAAGGGTGAAGTGGTAACCAAGTTCTCCATCAAGAGGCTGACTCAGATAGGGTAGCCAGAAGACAGGAGTGTCGCCTGCGTAAAGCTTGAGGTTTTTGAAAGTCACACGGTCTTCAGGATAAACGGTGGTTTTGTCGGACCGGACCCAGAAATTGGGTTTTTCCACGTCGTAGGTGGTAACACCTGCATTTTCTCCGACAAAAATCCGCTCCCCATTTACGACTTTACTCGTGAATTTTCCCGACTCCAAGAGAATGGCATCTAGGGAGACTCGAAGCTCCGAAGCATCAAGTTCACCTTTCTCGTAAAAGTATACCGCGCGTTGTCCACGTTGCAGAAGGTTTCCCTGATAAACCGATACATCGCCATTGAACGTTACGGACTTCGCCTTGAAATCAACGTTGGCTTGTTTGGAGAAAATTTCCAAACCGTTGTCACCGGAAACATGAATCGGTCCACCGAGACGAATCCCATCATCAGGGTTTCCCTCGATGGTGCCGCCTTTGTTATCGATCTTCAAATTTTCCGGAAGAACCATCTGATCTTCCAACGGTGTTTCCGAAATGACCGGGGCTGGAACCGGAGTAATCACCTCTTGAGATGTGGTGCCAGATTCCGTGGTGGGAGGCACTTGGTTATCCTGAGCTTTTAAAATCAAAGCCAGTGAGATCAGCGACAAGAGGGTGAGCGGAAGACGGAAGAGCGACATCACCGCAGAGTGAACAAAATTCGAGACGGGGAAGTAAAGACGCAAGATGGGACAATACAAAACGATGATTCAATCATCATTTGATCCCCAAAGCCTTCATGACGATTGGGTCATTGATGGCTTCGGTGAGGAGCGGGTGACGCAAAAGCGTGCTGAAACGGCCCTTTTCGGCAAGGGATTTGAGTTCCGGGTTATCCAGAATCGGCGCGTGAGGCGGAGTTTCTGCCTTGGAGGTTTGAGACTGGCTGGCAAACCACTTTGCGAGCTCGATTCTTGGCTCTGTAGCCAAAGGATCGAGTCGATCCATCCACGATTTCGGAATGATGGCATCGAGGGATTTTTTGATACGCGTGGCCATGGTCGGGTGTTTGCCCGATTCAGAATGCTGGCGTATTTCGGAAACGGAGGTGATATGGTGAAGCACTGCTGCACCAAGCAGGCACAAAATGGCCGCGAGGAAGAAGGTGATAAATAGACGTCCCAAAACGGAAGGTCGCGACTCCTCCTCGAAGTCCTCATTTAGCACCGGGACAGGAGTCAGGAAAAACCGCAGAATTTTCCTGAAAATCATAAAAGAGAGTACAAAAGCAAGAATTGGCAACCCTGTTGTGATCACGGGTGAAGTCTGGTTGGTCCACTGAATGGCAAGAGCCGGTGCCTGCTGCCAGGTGTAAAATCCCACCCAGATACTCAGTGCGAGAATGGAGAGATTGACGATGGTTCTAATCAAACCACGGACGAACATGTAGGCGGCGCAGATGGCAAAGACCAGCAGAACCGCTGTGCCGAGAGAGATCTGCGGTAGGGCTTCCATAAACTAACAGATCGTTCCGCAGGCGCGCTGGAGCATCAGGTGATCCGCGAGAACCAATGTCGCCATCGCCTCGACGATCGGAACCGCACGGGGCAGAACGCAGGCATCATGCCGTCCTTTGCCCTGAAGGGTGGTATCCTCGCCGGATTTCGTCACGGTTTGCTGATTGGAAATGATGGTGGCGGTCGGCTTGAAGGCGACGCGGAAGAGGATGTTCTCGCCATTTGAAATCCCTCCTTGTACTCCGCCAGAGTGATTGGTGGTGGTGCGGATTTTTCCATCCCGCATTTCGAATGGATCGTTGTGCTCTTTTCCGGTGAGCAGGGTGCCGGAAAAACCGGAACCGATCTCGAAGCCCTTGGTGGCTGGAATCGAAAGCATCGCTTTGGCGAGCTCCGCTTCAAGTTTGTCAAAAATGGGTTCTCCGAGACCTGCGGGACAATTGCGAATCACGCATTCGATCACTCCCCCGACCGAATTTCCATCCGAGCGGATGGATTTGATGTGGGAAATCATTTGGTCGGCGACCGCAGAGTCTCCGGTGCGGACGATGTTCGACTCGACCTGATCACGGGTAATCGAGGCTGGATCAACGTTTGCTTGGATGTGCTGGATGGATTTCACCCATGCAATGATTTCAATTCCGGGATGGAGTTGATCGATGACTTGTTTGGCAATTGCAGCTGCGGCGACGCGTCCAATCGTCTCACGAGCCGAGGCCCTTCCGCCGCCTGAAGCCGCGCGAATGCCGTATTTGGCATCGTAGGTGAAGTCAGCATGGGAGGGACGGTATTTCTCGGCCATCTCATCATAAGCGCCCGGACGTTGGTCGGTATTGCGGACCATGATTGAGATCGGGGTTCCCAAGGTCAGTTGATCCTGCACACCTGACAAAATTTCCGCCGTATCGGCTTCTTTTCGAGGAGTGACGATTTCCGACTGTCCTGGCCGACGACGATCCAGCTCGTGCTGGATCATTTCCGTGGTGACCGGTATGCGCGGAGGGCAACCATCAATAATGACACCGACCGCTCCGCCGTGGGATTCGCCGTAGGTGTGGATGCGGAACAATTTGCCGAAAGTGGAGGACATGTGGGTGGTTGACGATGAATGGATTCAGTGCTGCGGGAAGATAACTCAATCGAGATATTTAGCGAGCTTGAAAGGGATGAGATAACGCAGAACCGCGTTGCGAGATGGCGGGTTGATATCGAGGCAGGTGAGAGAGCCTTTGCGGATCTCGACAGAATTCGCAGCTGTTCCCAGAAGGTATTGCACGAATTGCGAAAAATCCGGTTCGTGCCCGACCATCATCACGGATTTGAAATCCGAGAATCCACGGAGTTCTGCGAGGGCGGTTTCCGGATTCATTCCGCAAGCCAACCACGATTGCATCACCGGCCCGGGCATGTTGGCGGTTTGAGTGAACGTTTCGGCAGTTTCACGGGTTCGAACCAGCGGGCTGCATAGCACGATGTCCGGCAGGCTGCTTGCCGCCATCAGGATTCTTGCTGCGTTGCGCGCCTGTTCATGACCTTTTTCCAACAGAGCACGCGAAAAATCCGTTTGATCGATCCGGTTCCGATCTTCGGCTTTTCCATGGCGTAGGAGCAATAATTGCATTTTGTTAGAAATGATTTTCCTGTCGTGAAAAAACGGATGTGTTCTCACATCGTCATGCCGCCATCGACCGCGAGAACTTGTCCGGTGATGTAACGGGCGTCGCGACTGGCAATGAACAATACCGCCTTGGCGATATCTTCGGTGGTGCCGAAGCTGGCGAGAGGAATTTTCGCGATCACGGCTTCTTTGACGTTTTCCGGAAGCTCATCCGTCATGTCGGTGGTGATGAAACCCGGCGCAATCGCATTGCAAGTGACGGCGCGGCCGGCGAGTTCACGAGCCACGGCTTTGGTGAAACCGATCAAGCCGGCCTTGCTGGCGGAGTAGTTTGTCTGACCCGCATTTCCGATCAGGCCAATGACGGAAGCGATGTTGATGATGCGCGAGTGCTCACCCTTCATAAGCGGGCGCATGAACGCTTTGACGGTATTGAAAGCACCCTTGAGATTGGTATCGAGCACGGTATCCCAATCGTCTTCTTTCATACGCATCAGCAGGCCGTCACGAGTGATGCCGGCGTTGTTGACGAGCACGGAAACCGCACCGAGTTCATCGCCAATACTTTTGGCAACATCCTGAACCGCCTCGTGATTGGCCACATCCACGGCATAGGCGGTGCAGGAACCCGGATGACTTTGATTGATTTCATTCGCTGCTCCGCCACAGCTTGACTCGCTGCGGCTGATTAGGGCGACCTTTGCTCCTTCAGCGGCGAAGGCTTTTGCGATTTCCTGACCGATGCCTCTTCCGGCTCCGGTGACGACAACAATTTGGTCTTTGAACTGCATGGTGATGTGGTTGGTTTGATTAAAGTCTCAGATTTGGGTTTCTAGCAATCTTTTGAATGAGTCCAATGCGGCGCGATAAGTCTCGCCGAGGCTCGCGTCAGGTTCGATGCGTGAATTGGCAGAAGGCTTGCAATAGAAGGCTTGCAATTCATTGAGGCTCGCACCACTTGCGGTGGCGGCGATCAACGCGGCTCCCAAGGCCGCTGAGTTGGCGACTTCCAGACGCTCGACGGGAGCTTGGAACACATCGGCGACGATCTGTGCAATTCCGTCATTTTTCGAAGCTCCACCAGTCAGCAGAATACGCTGAGGTGAGACTCCCATCCATTGGGAATGGAGACGCATGTTGAGGAATTGTCCTTCAAGCAACGAACGAATCCGTGATGACGCGGTGGGTTCCTCTGTAAATTCGGTAACCGGCTTCACGAAATCGTGACGCGGAGTGATTTCCGGGCCATAGAAGGGGAGTGTAAGATTTTTCCCTGCGGAACTTTTTGATGCGGAAAGGGAGGCCTGGTCGAAGTCGCTCCAATCCGCTCCGAGCTCGTCGCGAAGAGCCTCCCGAGCCAGTGAGCCGTTGCGGAAACAAATGAGCGACATGAAACCTCCTGCAGGGTTTCCGAAGACATGACCGAAACCTTGTGGATCGGTTTTGGGTTCCTGCATTGCCGCAAAAAACGTATCGCTTGTCCCAAGAGAAATCACAATCTGGCCCGGTGCGGTGGCGCCCATTCCGACGAGAGATGCCGGGTTGTCTCCGGTGAATGGACAGACCTTGCAGTTCGCAGAGAATCCGTATTTCCCGACAAAGTATGAACCGATCGAGGCGGCGGGTTTCAGGCAGGATACGGCTGGAAGGAGTTTGTCAGAAAGATCAGGAGCGGTGGCGTTGAGCAAGTCCTGATCCCAGCTGAGACTCTTGAGATTCAATAGGTTCATGCCAGCGCCATCACCGAAATCGATTCCGATCGATTTCCCTGAAAGCACCGAGGCAATAAAGGAGCTGACCAAATGGATGCGGTGCGTTGCCGCGTAGGAATCCGGCGCTTGTTTCGAAAATTTGCGGATCTGGGGTCCGGTGAAACGCTCGATCGCGATCGAGCCGGAACGGGCGCAAACTTCGGTGTTTCCACCCAGGGCGGCGGAAATTTCCGCACATTCCTCACCTGTTGAAGTGTCCATCCAGATGGGTGAAGTCTCGCGTGTGAGAGTGTGGGCGAGTTGTGCTTTGAGAGTTGAACCCGTATCAAGATTCGCCAGAGCTGAATCGAAAGCTTCGCTGACATAAACCGAACCGTGTTGCTGGCCTGAACCGGCGATCATGGTGATACCCGACAAATCCATGGAGGCGGAAAGTTTTTCCAAGACCAGATCTAAGGCGTCTAACCACATCAAGGGATTGGCATGCACCTCACCATTCGCGCCGCTCGGAATGAATCCGCTGGGAGATTGGTAATCGGGAAGGTCTTTGCCAAAATTGACGGAGGCTTCTGCAAAAATCCGTTTGGAAGATGGATCAAGGAGGATCGCGCTGAGCGATTGCGTGGATGAATCAAAGCCAAGGAACATGGCGTGAGTTTTCGGGGAATTCCCCGACGTTCAAGAAGGAAACAAAAAAAGAGCGGCTGCCGAAGCAACCGCTCTTAGATTAATCAGTTTAGGTAAACTTCAAATTAGAAGCTGACGGAAAGCATGGTGCCAGCAACGAATTCGTTT
>CBFGOP010000058.1:0-14667 GCA_965650415.1 uncultured Prosthecobacter sp.
CTGGATTTTTGCCGATGCCGAGCAGAAGCAGCGCAACCCGCCATGATTTTTCAAAAGTGGATTTCCACGGGCGCGCAGGGCGGACGATGGTCCAGCCCTCTTGTTCGGCGATCTCGGTGAGCTCGGGTTTCGGGTTCACCACGGTGGCTTTGTCACAAATCTCCAACATCGGCAAATCCGCTGTGCTGTCGGTATAGCCGTGTGAGTTGATCAGCTTACCGTTCTGAAAATAGGATGCGGGTAGCAATTGGCGGAGTCGGGTGACTTTGTTCTCTCCCTTGTGATTCACGAGATCAGGAAACACATCGTTGTTTTCCAGCACCGTGCCGAGAGAGAGATCGAAACCAAGCAGTTTTCCAACCTCCGCCACATAGCACTCGGGACTCGCCGAACTTAGGATGGTGAGGTGACCGGCTGCTCGGTGCGCATCGAGGGCTGCTTTCAACTCGGGATAAATGCTCGGCATCAGACGTTTCGCGAAACTCCGGGAATGTTCGGAAAGTTGCTCGTCAGACATTTTCCACAGGAAGGAATGGAAAATCCGTTTGAGGTTTTCCGTTCCGAGCACTCCGGCGAATGGGAGAAATTTGAGAAATAAAGGCACGGATAAACCACGCAGCGGTTCCTCACGGATGACGTGGTGGCGGAACAGGAGTTGGCAGTCCCACGCGAGGAGGGTTCCGTCCATGTCGAACAGAGCGATGCCAGTTGGAGTCTTATCTGATAGATTCATTGGCTAAATTGATGTCTAATCAGAGGCTTTTCGTTCCTCGTTCTTAGTTCTTGGTTGAGCCTCGCGCTTTCGCATTGGAGAACCAAGAACTAAGAACGAGGAACCAAGAACACCATAAAACCGCAGTAACTGCGGTTTTATGGTTAAACGTAGTGAAGTGCTTTGGCGCGATCTTGGATCGCGGAGTCGTTGTCGAGGAGTTCCTGGATCGGATCCCAACGACCGCTGACCAGTGCATCTTGTGCGGAGGCGGGCATGGTCACAGGGAAATTGAGTCCACCGGAAGTGCTGACGCGGAGGGTTTCGACATCAACGGTGATTTGAGTGGTTGGATCGGCTTCGACTGCATCGCGCAGAGCAGCGATGTTGGCGGCTGTTGCCATGACGCAGGGCATTGCCAGCGTGGTGGAGTTGCCGTAGAAAATTTCCGCAAACGATTCCGCGATGATGGCGTTGAAACCGTATTTGCGGAGCGATTGAGGAGCGTGTTCACGGGAAGATCCGCAACCGAAGTTTGAACCGGCGATCAGGATGGATGCGTTTTTGAAACGTTCATCGTTCAGCGGGTGATGGGTTTTCGCACCGGTTTCGGAATCGAAACGGACATCGTAAAACGCGAATTCTCCGAGACCATCGAAGGTGACGCATTTCATGAAACGGGCGGGAATGATACGGTCGGTATCGATGTCTGCGCCGGGGATGAATACGCCGGTTCCGGTGACTTGTTTGACGGGTTCGAGGGACATAGTGGGGTAAAAGCTAAAATTCTGAAATACTGAAAAGCTCAAATGAAGTTAAGCGACAGCGGCGGATTCCGTTAGATCGAACAGTTCGCGGGCGTCGGTGATGTGGCCCTTGATGGCTGCGGCGGCGACCATGACAGGGGACATGAGAACCGTTCGGCCGGTTGGGGAACCTTGGCGACCTTTGAAGTTGCGGTTGGAAGATGAGGCGCAGAGCTGATCACCGATGAGTTTATCAGGATTCATCGCAAGGCACATCGAGCAACCTGCGGCGCGCCACTCGAAACCTGCCTCGCGGAAAATTTCGGGAATTCCCTCTTTTTCGCACTGGATTGCCACGATCTGCGAACCGGGAACGGCGATGGCTTTGACGTGTGAGGCAACTTTGTGGCCTTTGATGTATTTCGCCACTTCGCGGAAATCCGAGATCCGGCCGTTGGTGCAGGAACCGAGGAAAGCGACGTCGATTTTCACTCCCTGGATCGGGGTTCCGGCAGGGAGTTTCATGTAGGCAAGGGCTTCCTCGATGCTGGCTTTCTGCTCAGGGGAAGATGCTTTGAGCGGGTCGGGGATGCTTTCGGAAATGAAGATGCCGTGGTCAGGGGAAATACCCCAGGTGACGGTGGGCTCGATGTCCTCAGCGGCGATTTTGACGATGTCGTCGTAATGCGCATCGGCATCGGAAGCGAAGGATAACCAGCGGGCGGCGGTGGCATCAAAATCGGTGTTATCCACATAAGGACGACCTTGGAGGTAAGAGATGGTTTTGGCGTCAGGATTGACGTAGCCGCAACGCGCACCACCTTCGATGGACATGTTGCAAACGGTCATGCGCTCTTCCATCGACATGCGGTCGAACACATCTCCGGCGTATTCGTAGGCGTAGCCGATGCCACCGTTGGCTCCGAGCAAGCGGATGATGTGAAGGATGACGTCCTTGGCGTAAACTCCGGGGCGAAGGTTGCCGTTGACCTCGATGCGACGCACTTTGAGTTCCTCAAGCGCGATGGTCTGGGTGGCGAGAACGTCGCGCACTTGGCTGGTGCCGATTCCGAAAGCGATGGCTCCGAAGGCACCGTGGGTGGCGGTATGGGAATCGCCGCACGCAATCGTGGTGCCGGGTTGGGTGATGCCTTGCTCCGGGCCGACCACGTGGACGATGCCTTGTTTGCCGGATTTCAAATCGAAGTAAGTGATGCCGAAATCGTCGCAGTTCTTGCGGATCGCGTCGATCATCTCGGCAGCCAGTGGATCGGCAGGTTGATCCTGGTTTTCCGTAGGAACGATGTGGTCGATGGTTGCGAAGGTGCGCTGGGGAAATTTCACTTTCAGCCCGAGATCGCGGAGCATGCCGAAGGCCTGTGGCGATGTGACCTCATGGATGAGGTGGGTGCCGATGAAGAGTTGAGTACGACCATCCGCAAGGGTGCCGACGCGGTGTGAATCCCAGACTTTTTGAAATAGACTTTTTCCCATGACGTAAACCGCCGTGATTTGCGGCGGGGCGGGAATGTGGAGGGGGGATGGGGAAAATTCAACACTCAAAATTCAAGTTTCAACCAAGAGATTTGACGATTCTTGAGATTTGAATTTTGAACTTTGGGATTTCCCGCTTTTGAACTTTGGGATTTCCCGCTAAACCTCTGACGTGGCGACGACGAAGAGCAAAATATCCGAGAGAGCGAATTTCCATGTGATCGTGGGGAGCGATGAGGGTATGGTGCGCGAGGAGGCATTGAACCTTTACCGCGAGCTGACCGGCGGAAATGACGACGGTTTTACCCACGAGACCATCGATGGAAATGCGGACAATTCCGAGGGGGCCTACGAAATCAGTTCCCGGGCCGCCCAAGCGCTGCTGACCCTGCCGATGTTCGGCGGCGACAAGGTGGTTTGGCTGCGAAATGTGAATTTCTTGGGCGATGACGTGACGGGTCGGTCCCAGCGCACCGAGGCGGGGGTTGAAATGCTGCGTGGAATCTTGGAAAAAGGCCTGCCGGATGGCATCAAGTTCATCCTCTCCGCCGACAAGATCGATAAGCGCAAGAGCTTCTGGAAATTTCTTGAGAAAAGCGCGGCGGTTCAAACTTTCGACAAAATCGACATCAGCCAGGACGGTTGGGAAGGAGCGGTGGCGGATATGGTCGAGACCCGCGCCAAGGAGCTGAAATTGCAGTTCGAGCCCGATGCTCTGGAGCTGTTCGTGATGTTAGCCGGCGAGCAAACCAAGCAAATCGCCAACGAACTGGAAAAGTTGGATCTGTATCTTGGAACCGAACGTCGGGTCGTCACGGAAGACGATGTGCGCAAGTTGGTGCCTCTAAGTCGGGCCGCGGTCATTTTTGAGACCGGAAAAGCGATCCAGACAGGAAACGTGGTGAGAGCCATTCAATTGATCGATGAACAACTTGAAGCCGAGGAATCCGCGATTGGTATCATGCGTGCGTCGATCATCAACGTGGTGCGCAACCTTTACATGGCGAAGCTGATTGTGGAAAAAATCAAACCCTCGGTCTCGAATTACAATTCCTTTGCCGGCGCTCTGAACAAACTTCCTGCTGCGGATCGCGCTTGGTTGCCCCAGAAAAAGGACGGCTCGGGAGTCAACGTCTACCCCATTTTCCTCGCAGTCCCGAACGCCCGGAATTTCGATCTACCGGGTTTGCAACATGTCTTGGAACAAACCCAGCGCGCCGATCAATTGTTGGTCACCACAGGCCTCGATCATCGCATGGTCTTGCACCGCTTGATCGCCGAGATCGCGGCGGCGAGGAAGTAGAGTGGTGAATAGTGAATGATGAAGAGTGAAACTCGGTAGGGTCGTTTTGATAAAACGACCGCATGAAATAGGGAGGTTGAAATCAAACCAGTACCGTGTCCGAAATATTCTGTTCTTTCATAGCGGCAACCACTAAATCCTGCGTCATGAAACCGCATAGAAAGTCGATGTTCATCAGTGTCGAAGTCGCAATAAGAACCGACTACGAATCCGATGCGTTTGTTAAATGGTTTGAGGCTCAGGATCTCTATGTCGACAAGCATCCCTCAGAAGACCACAATTGGTATATTTATTTCGCACCAGAATCCTGCAAGAATGCGAACGATACGATTTTGAAGTTATGCACCATGATTCAATCTTTGCCGCCAGAGGTAAAAGAGGATTGGGATAAGGCCGCTCATAGAGAATTTTACGCAGGTTATCAGGTTGGAGATACCCCGAATTGTCTCAGTGAACATCTTGATCCTGCTACCTTGGAAGCTGCTGCCGCGATCCAAGCAGGTATCGGTTATGCCCTGTATCAAGCTCCGGAAGAGGAGCTGGATGATATGCAAGTGTGATCAGATTTTGTCTGGATATCTCGCCCACAGTCCCAAATTTGATAACTACCGAATACCCTGACCAATGCCGCGCTTGATCTGCTAATTCGTAAAAAGCCGGAGAGAACCTTTCCAAGTTGAGCGAAACCCATGTGCTCAGTACCTGGATGGAAAACCCTTTGGATATGATCCGGTGAAACAGGTTGTGTCCAAGGTTACGACTAGCAGCGGATTGGATGTTGCCGAGATCAAACTCCCATGGTGATTCGCAACTCACTCAGCTCTGCCGTAATGTTTCATCAACCCAGCGGCGAGGGCATGGGCGTATTCCCGGAAAATGGATGGCAGGAATTCGCCGTTGATTTCACGTAGGCCCTCGTAGTCTCCGGCTTGGATCCGGTTATAATCTGGGATGGAATTCATCACGTAAGGTTCCATGAAAATGACCGGACAATCGTAGAGCCGATTCGCGAGCAAGTTGCGGGCGTAGAGGTATGGGCTTTCCGGAATCGGGCGGAAATGGGTGCCGCTGGGATGATAGGTGTAGGGAGGAAGTTTCGAGATTCTGGCAAAGGTTTCAGCGACCGTTTTGCCGACGATCCGTTCCTCTTCATGAGTGCGTTGCAGGAGTTTTTTGAGAAGAGAGAATCGTTGATCCGGAAAGCGGATTTCTTCGGCGGTGTATGCTCCATTGAGCAATACGTGAAAATGGTTATTCGGAACGAGCGTTGGGTTCAACGGATCACCCCAAGCGTCGGCGTTGAAGTGCAGGCAGAGCACAAGGTCGGGCTTGATGCTTTCGTTCACCAGGGCTGCGCGAGCCCGGATTTCGGAGGTTCGATAAAAGAGTTTTTCGGTGAAGAGTCGGATTGATTCGGGATCGGTCAGGGAGTCGTCGTTTGCAGCGAGCGCTTCGAAATTTTCCGGGCGATAGGGGGTGACGGGATCGGAGTTGGAGCGAACCAGCGAGACTTTGGCACCGAGATTTTCCAGAAGGGGTTTGAGCAGGTTGGCGACGTGAAGGGTCATATCGCCCTCGGTGACCGGAGCGTCATCGCCGATCTGAAACCAGCGGCCTTCGACCTTCGCCCACTCGCCACCGATGTGTCCGGGGTCGATCGCGATATGAAGATCGTTGAGAGGTTTGTCCGCGGGTGGGGTGGGTCGGGTCACGGTCGTTTTCCAATGGCGTGGGGTGGGCAGGGTCAGGTGATCCGTTGCGAAGTGCAGAACGAAAGGAGGTTCGTTGGGATCGTTGGAGGTGGCGATTTCCGCAGATTCGTCGCTAATTTTGATAAAAAGCTGCCAGGTGGCGTCCGTGGTGAAGACGTTTTGGAGCAGGGACTCGAATTCGCTGCGGGTGATGGTGTGCTGGAACGGTTCGAGTTCGGTCCAGTCCGGGGTTTCGCCCAGCAGGGACAATTTGTTGAGTGGCGGGTCGACAGGAACGGGGTTTTCCGGGGTGGGGATGACTGCGAGATCGGCCTTCGGTTCCGATGGAGCCTGTGGCGGCTGACGCAGGATGAGGAAAAGCGTCAGCGCGGCAAGCAGCAGGGAAGCGACAATGGGAGCGGAGTTTCGCATGTTGGCGGAAGTCTCAAATTTCAAAGTCCAAATTTCAAGGAAGACTTGGGAATTCCCGCTTTGGTGAGGTGATGATTCGACGAGCAATATGATTGCCAAGTGGGGGTGGAGCGATTTGACTTCCCGCCCATCCCAATTTTACCTGTGAAATCGCACGAAATTTTTACCGCCATTGATCCCGCCGTTGTTGCTGAAATGCTCGATTGGTTTCGTCAAAACGAAAAGGACATTTACAAGAACATCGTTTCGGCGCTTGCGGCGGATCGCAAGTTACGTCCGGTGTTTGTTCAGAAGAAATCCCTGCCGGAGCAGTATGCGTGGATCCAGAAAACCCTGCAGATCCGAGCATGTGATGGCATCGGCGAGCAGTTGATGCAATCCTACCTCATGGCCGCGCAGCAGAAGATGTTGGCGATGTTCTGCGATGGTTTGGGCATCGAACACGATGGCAAGGGCGCGGTGAACGGTGCGTTGCCGACCGAACTGGATTCCAAGAAACTCGCCGACACCATCGAGAAGTTAGTCGATGTGTTTGATCCGAAAATTTTCACTTTGTATCTCCATTGCTTCAACATGCAGGTGCCCGGAGGTTATGCGGCTTTGACCGAGAAACTGGCTGCCGACGAACGTCTGAAACTGGCGTGAACCGATTTCTGAGAAATGCCTAAAGTTTACTTAAAGACCTACGGTTGCCAGATGAACGAGCGCGACACCGAACAGGTGGCTCGGATGTTCACGGAGGGAGGCTACACCCTGACTCCGACCGAAAAGGATGCGGATGCGATTTTGATCAACACCTGTTCGGTGCGCGATCAGGCGGAGCAGAAGGCTTTGGGTAAAATGGGCATCATGGGTGCGCAGCGGCAGAAAAGACCGCACGTGGTGTATGGTTTCATGGGTTGCATGGCGCAGTCGCGCGGTGAAGAGCTGTTCGAGCGGATTCCGCATCTCGACGTGGTCGTGGGCACGCAGAAATATCACAAGGTTTTTGAGTATGTGGACGGAATTTTGAAACAGCGCTTGGAAGCACGGATGGACGAACCGGCGCTTTCCCTGATCGGCACCACGGTGTGCGACACCGCTGAGGAGCTGGATTCCCAGAACACCATCCGCGATCACATGCCCAAGGCAAAAAATGCCTCGGCTTTTGTCTCCATCATGCAGGGCTGCAACATGCGTTGCTCGTTCTGCATTGTTCCGGATACGCGCGGCAAAGAACGCGGCAGGCCGATTTCCGATATCGTGCGCGAGGTCGAATTTCTCGCGGCTCAGGGAGTGAAAGAAGTGACCTTGCTGGGTCAGATCGTGAATTTGTATGGTCGCACGGAGTTTCCGAAAGTGGACGGCAAATCGCCTTTCGTTCAATTGTTAGAAGCGGTGCATCAGGTTGAAGGCATCGAACGCATCCGTTTCACCTCACCGCATCCGATCGGATATCGCGATGATCTGGTGGCCGCGTTCACCTATCTGCCGAAACTGATGTCCCACATCCATTTCCCAATGCAGAGCGGTTCGGATCGGATTTTGAAAGCGATGCGCCGTCCTTACAAAAACGACAAGTTCATCGAGATCTGCGAGAAGATGAAAGCGGCGCGACCCGATCTCGCGATCACGACCGATATCATCGTTGGTTTCCCGGGGGAGACCGAAGAGGATTTCCAAGCAACCGTCAGGACTGTCGAGCGTCTGGAGTTCGACAACGCCTTTGTGTTCCGTTACTCCAAGCGCAAGGACACGCCTGCGGCGATCATGGACGAGCAACTGCCAGAAACCGTGAAGGAAGAACGCAACCAGCGTCTCCTGGAAGTGGTGGACCGTCTCGCAAAAGAGAAAAACGCCGCCATCGTCGGAACTGTGCAAAAGGTACTGTGCGAAGGTCCGTCCAAACACAATCCCAGCACGCTTTCCGGCAGAACCCCGCAGAACAAGATCGTCATTTTCGAAGGAGACGCGAATCGCCTGACGGGTGAAATCCTGGATATCGAAATCAAGGAATCGACCGGATTCACGACTTACGGGACGGTGATTTGAGAGTTGGAGAATTTTCCAAACTCAATCATGCATGGGAGCCTTAAAGCATCATCCGAGATTGACGCGTCTGTCGGCCGTTTTAGTGTCGCAGGCATGAAGATCCTCCTCATTTCCCTGTTGGGTGTATGTTCCGTGTTTGCCCAGAAGCAGGAGACCGTTGCCGATCCCAACTTGCCCAACGTTCTGATTATCGGCGATTCGATTTCCCAAGGTTATGACAAGAAGGTCAAAGAGGGACTCAGCGGCAAAGCGAACGTGACCAGAAATCCGGGGAATGCCGAGTGGAGCGGCACGGGTGTGAAAAAAATCGATTCCTATCTCGGTGATACCAAATGGGATGTGATCCACTTCAACTGGGGTCTGTGGGATATTTACGGTTGGGAATATGACAGTGAGGAACGTTCGCCGGAAGCCTATGCGAAGCGACTCGATGAACTGGTGACAAAAATGAAAAAAACCGGAGCGAAACTGATCTGGGCAACAACGACTCCCGGATGCAAGGAGGCAGAGAAGACCATGCTGAAACGTTTCAAGAAAGAGGTCGTTATTACTCCCGAGCAACAGGCGAAATACAGCGCAGCGGCGCTTGAGGTGATGAAAAAGCATGGTGTGGCGATCAACGATCTCCATGCATACATCCTGCCTGAAATGGCGAAATATTCATTGGGTCCGAATGACGTTCACTTCAACCGTGAGGGAAGCGAATTTCTGGCGAAGAAAGTGGTCGCTGCGATTGAGGAAGCTCTCAAAGCCGCGAAGTGAGATCGGTTGGAGCTACCGAATTCCCTGATACCTGGTCTTGATCATCCGGCGATATCCGGGAAAGCTGACGGCGAATTGATCGAAGAACCTCCACATCCAAACGATGCATCGCCACACCCTGCCTTGGGCGTGGATTACGGGGCCTCGCGGATAGGGATCGCGGCGACCGATGATTTCGGCATCCTGCCACATCCGGTGGAGACGATTGACCGGTCCAACGGAGCGAACGGCATCGCACGAATTTCTGAAATCGCCGCGCGGCGCAAGATCCGAACCATCGTTGTGGGTTTGCCGCTCAGGCTGGATGGTTCGGAAGGCGACTCGGCGAAGACCGTCAGGGACTTCGCCGCGAAGATTGCGAGAGCTCTGCCGCATCTTCCGGTAGTGTTTGTCGATGAAACATTTTCGACCATCGATGCTTCGCAGAAACTCCGCGAAGCTGGGAAGAATGCACGCAAACAAAAGGCGCTGATCGATCAAGCGGCGGCGGTAGAAATTTTAAACCGGTGGATGGAGGAAAACGGATGAGGCTGAAACTGACGATCGCCTATGATGGCCGCCCGTTTCAGGGATGGCAGTCGCAACTGGGAGGAAATACGGTGCAGGATCATTTGCTGAGGGCTCTGGAAGAAACGGCGAAAGCTCCGATCCGGCTGCAGGGGGCGGGTCGGACCGATACGGGTGTGCATGCCTACGGCCAGGTCGCGCATTTCGATGCTCCTGAAGACACGACGATGAATCCCTACAATTGGGTTCCTGCGCTCAATACGAAATTGCCCGCGACCATACGGGTGATGACATGTGAGGAAGTCGCGGCGGATTTTCACAGTCGTTTTTCGGCGTCCGGAAAACGGTATCACTACGATGTTTGCACTGACCCCGTGCTGCCGCCCCTGAAAGCGGGTTTGGCGTGGCATTTGCCGAGATTACTGGATGTGGCGGTGCTGGAACAGGCCCTCGCTCTGTATGAAGGAAAACACGATTTCCACGCTTTTGCTGCTTATCGTGGAAATGAAGACGATGCAACGGACTATGTACGGGAGGTTTTTTCAGCCAAGCTCACGACTTTACCCGACGGCTACCGGATGAGTTTTCACGGGGACGGGTTTCTTTACAAAATGGTCAGAATGCTCGTCGGATCGGCGATCAAAGTGGCTCATGGGCGCCTGCGATTGGATGAACTTGCGCAGTATTTGGATCAGCCGGAGGGGTTGCCGTTTGGGAAGGCTCCGGTGTGCGCTCCGGCGGACGGGCTTTATCTGGAAGAGGTCATTTATGGGCCGGAAATCGGCTGAAATCGGCGAAATTCCGACTTTTTCGAGATAATTGCGACTTTGGACTTGCACGGTCAGCTGGGTGCGGTATTAACCCGCCCCCGAATTATGGCTAAGAAAAGTTGGATCGCACGCAACAAGCGCAAAGCAAGTACCGTTGAAAAATATGCAGACCTCAGGCACAAGCTGAAGGCAGAGAAAGACTATGTAGGTCTCTCCATGCTTCCACGCGATGCAAGCCCGACGCGTGTTGTGAACCGTTGCGAGATCACCGGCCGTCGCCGTGCTTTCCTCCGCCGCTTCAAGCTTTCCCGGATCACTTTCCGTGAATACGCATCCGCAGGACTTCTGCCAGGCGTCACCAAATCCAGCTGGTAATAACCTGTTGGTTCATGTGGTGTGAACCGCATGATTTCAACGTGGGACGGAAATGACCCGCTCCCGCGTTTGCCCCATGCCCATTTACGAATACGTATCCGAAGCCCCTGACGATCCCGAACGATCGTGCAGAGTATGCCGCCATGGGTTTGAGCTGAGAAGGCCGATCGACCGCGAAGCTCTGGAACGGTGCCTGATTTGCAAGCACCCGATTAAAAAAGTGATCTCAAAAATCAACACCCCGCGCGTTGCGAAGCCCTTGTCGGTTTCCGATGCCAAAAAGGCCGGTTTCACGGTTCTGGAAAAACGGGACCAAGGGGTCTACGAAAAACTCTGATACTATCGTGAATCCCGTTTTCCATTATTTAGCGAACGCAGATGGTGCCAGAATGATCCATGAGTTTCCCTCTGCGATCGAGACGGTTCTTTATTTGTTTGGGATAGTTTTCTTCCTGTTGCTCAACGCGTTTTTCGTCGCCTCCGAATTTGCGATCGTGAAGGTGCGCATGAGCCAGTTGGAATCACACGCAAAAGAAACCGGTGTCGATACTTCCCGAGCCATCCATGTGGTCAATCACCTCGACGGTTATTTGTCAGCCAACCAGCTCGGGATCACGTTTTCATCCATGGCTTTGGGTTTCCTTGGCGAGCCCTTTGTACAGGCACTGATATCGCCGTTTCTGGCATATCTTGGCATGCCTGAAATCGTCATATACTGGGTCGCGCTTATCATTGCCTATGCATCGTTCACTTTCCTGCATGTGGTGGTCGGGGAGTTGATGCCGAAATCCATCGCGATCCGCCGTTCGCTCGGCACAGCCCTGCTGTTGGTCACCCCATTGCATGTGTTTTACAAGAGCTTCTATTTGGTGATCCGTTTTTTTCAAGGCACGGCGAACTGGTTGTTGAAATTGTTGTTTCGCATCGAACCGATCACGGAAAGCGAGCATGTTCACTCGGCAGAGGAATTGGCCATTTTGGTCACCCATTCCGGCAAGTTCCAGGAGGTGACCGAGACTGAGCGGGAGATTTTGATCAACGCGCTTGAGCTCAACGAACTCTGGGTTCGCGATGTGATGACTCCACGCAATGAAGTTGTGGTGCTGGATGCGGATGAACCGTTCGAGAAAACCCTGGCGATCGCGATTCGCAGCAAACACACCCGCTTCCCGTTGGTGAAAGGTCACCTTGATCAATCGATCGGTTTGATCCATATCAAGGATTTGTTCAGCCTGATCAATGACCCGGATCCGGATTTGATGCGTATCAAACGCGAACTCAAAATGGTTCCCGATACGATGCCATTGGACAGCCTTCTGAAATTTTTCCTCAAAGAACACGCCCATCTGGCATTGGCTGTGGACGAGTTCGGAACTCCGGTTGGTATCGTCTTTCTCGACAACGTGATCGAGGAATTGGTCGGCGATATCCAAGACGAATTCGATAACGATCATTCTCCGTTTGTCCGCATCAACGACGAGGAATTCGTGGTTGAGGGTTCGGTCACGCTGAACGATTTGGAGGGCTATGTTCCGGAATTGTATCTGGAGAGCGGCGAGGTGACGACCGTTGGTGGTTACATCACCCAGCAGCTGGAGCGTTTCCCGAAAGTTGGCGAATCGATCGAGATTCTCGGCTACGAAGCGAAGGTCACCAGCACCGACGGACGTCGTGTCGGCCAAGTGCATTTCAGAAAGCTTGAGAAGGAAAATTCCTCGCAAGACGAAAAAGCGGAGAGCTGAGTTCTCAGATCAACTCGGCGGCGATGGGATCGACCAGAGGTCGACCAAGTTGCGTGAGCGAAAGATGACTCTGATCGATCACGAGCAGATTTTCCGTTGCGAGTGAGCGTGCCTTCTGGAGAGATTCGTTTCCTAGCAGATCGAGGGAGATTCCCTTGCTGGTGCGTAGCCCGAGAGCGATGAGTTCGATACGGCGCTGGGCGGGTGTCAGGGTTTCGGTTTCGTGGATGGCGTGGCCGATGGAGGAAACCTGACGGATATAGGCTGCAGTATCCGGGACGTTTTTTTTCCGAACTCCGTGAATGGTGGAGACGGCGGAGGGGCCGAGACCAAGATAGTCCTCTCCGTGCCAATAACCTTGGTTATGACGGGAATGATGACCGGGCTGTCCGTAGTTCGAGGTTTCGTAATGATCGAATCCTGATTCTGTTAGAATGTTCTCAGCCAGGTGGTAGTGGTCCGCATCGTGATCCTCGTTTTCCTGGTAAGTTCCGTTTTTAAGCGATTCGAAAAACGCGGTGTCTTCCTCATAGGTGAGATTGTAGGCGGAGATGTGATCGGGTTTTAGTGAAACGGCATGTCGCAGAGTGTATTCCCAATCGGCAAGCGATTGGCCGGGAATGGAAAACATGAGATCGATGTTGATGGAATCGATTCCGGCCTCGCGGAGGATGTGGACGGCCTCGGTCGCTTGCTCCGGAGAATGCTCGCGCCCCAAAGTTTCGAGGACATGAGAAGTGAAGGACTGAATGCCGAGGGAAACGCGGGTGATGCCGAGCGATTTGAACATGCGGGCTTTTTTCAGGTCAAAGGTGGCGGGGTTGGCTTCTAGGGTGATTTCTTTGATTTCTGAGAAATCGAAGTTTTTTCTGAGCGATGTGAAGAGATCGCTGAGGTGGGTGGGGGACAGCATCGAGGGCGTGCCGCCGCCGAGGTAGAGGGACATGGCGGGCTCGAGGGATTGGGAATTTTTTCTCCATGTTGCCTCGCGTCCGATGGCCTCGATGAAATCTCCAATCGGCGTGTTGCCGGGGGTGTGCTTGTAGAAAGAACAATACGGGCAGATCCGGTGGCAAAAGGGGATGTGGACGTAAAGGAGCACGAAACTTCAAATTTTAAACTTTAAACTCCAAGGAAGATGGCTCTGCGCATTCTTCAGCTCTTTAAACGGACGCGGGTGATGTATTTTTTGGCGGCGTCTTGGATGGAGGCGGAAAGGTTGGCTTCGGGTTTGGCGAAGGGGGGGACGAACCAGGGATAGGAGCCGAGGAGGTCGGTGATGACGGCGATTTCGCCGTCGCAAGTGGATTCGCCGCAACCGATCCCGATAGTGGGAACGGAAATGGATTGGGTGATGGTGGCTGCGGCTGCGGGAGTAACTGATTCGAGGACAATCGCGAAGACCCCCGCATCGATGAGGGCGTGGGCACCGTCGAGGATGGCTTGGGTTTGCTCGGGGGTTTTGCCTTTTTTGTGATATCCGCCCTCTTCCAGAACGCGTTGTGGGAGCATACCGAGGTGGCCGCAGACGGCGATGCCGGCTTGGGTGATGGCTCGGACTTTTTCAGCCTGACGGACACCGCCTTCCAGTTTGACGGCATCGGCTCCGGCTGCGACGAGGGCTCTTGCAGTTCCCACTGCCTGCTCCGGGGTGTCGTAGGTGTGGATGGGCAAATCGGCAATAATCAGAGCGGCGGGTTTGGCACGTGAAACTGCGGACAAATGATGAAGGATGTGATCCAGCGTAACGTGCGTGGTGTCCGGGAAACCCAAAACCACCATGCCGAGTGAGTCACCGACCAGGAGGACGTCGATCCCGGTTTCATCGAGAAGTTTCGCTGTGGGATAGTCGTAGCAGGTCAGGGCGGCGATGGAGCCGGAACCTTTTTTTCCTGATAAAGCGGCGACTTTTTGGTTTTGAGTCACGAATGGGTAAGGTTTGGGAATGAAAAAGCCTCCGGGGAGCGGTGCTCTGAGCGGAGGCTTTTTTCCATAAAATGGCGACCCGTAAGGGAATCGAACCCTTCTTGCCAGGATGAAAACCTGGAGTCCTAACCGATAGACGAACGGGTCGTTGTTCGCGGTGCGGGCGGAAAGAAAGC
>CBFGOP010000059.1:0-14481 GCA_965650415.1 uncultured Prosthecobacter sp.
CCATCGACCGCGTTGCTTGATTATTTTCCAACAAACATCTCACAACCAACCACCACCTCAATCCCATGTCTGCTCAGAAAATCCGGATCCGCCTTCGTGCTTTCGACCATCGTGCCATCGATCGCTCGGCTCTTGAAATCGTCGAGACCGCAAAGCGCACCGGCGCTCGTGTTGCTGGTCCTATCCCGCTTCCTACCCGTATCGAAAAATTCAGCGTCAACCGTTCCGTCCACGTGAACAAGAAGTCCGCCGAACAATTCGAAATCCGTACCCACAAACGCGTTCTCGACATCGTTGATCCAACCGCACGCACTGTTGACGAACTCAAAAAGCTCAACCTGCCAGCCGGCGTGGACATCACCATCCGCATCTGAGTTTTGCCCTAAGCAACAATCCTCAATCCTCAAAATTTCAAATCACCCATTTTTATGTCACTCGGACTCATCGGTAAAAAACTCGGCATGACCCGCATCTTTGATAAAGAAGCAGGCTCCAGCATTCCTGTCACTGTCATCGACGTGAAAGGCAACACCATCCTTCAAACCAAAACCCCTGAAACCGATGGTTATACCGCCGTTCAGGTTGGATTCGACGACCAGAAGGAATTCCGCGTCAACAAACCGGATCTCGCCCGCTTCAAAAAAGCCGGTTCCACCCCGAAACGCCGCGTTCAGGAATTCCGCCTCGAGAACGGCGCCCAAGTTCCAACCGAGCATCCGGGTCTCGCAACCTTTCAGGCCGGCCAGTATGTCGACGTCATCGGCAACACCATCGGTCGCGGTTTCCAAGGCGCTGTCAAACGCCACGGCTTCAGTGGTCAGCCAATGGCCCACGGTCACATGATGCACCGCAGAACCGGTGCGATCGGTTGCCGCTCCACTCCGGGTCGCGTTTGGAAAAACCAAAAAATGCCAGGTCACATGGGAACCACCAAATCGACCATCCAGAATCTCAAAGTCATCGCCGTGCGCGAGGAAGACGGTGTCATCCTTGTCTCCGGTTCCGTCCCAGGCGCCAAAGGCTCCTACCTCACGATCCGTGCGGCCAAGAAAAAGTAAGCCTCAATCCCGCTCCAATCCTAACTGAAACTTTCCACCATGTCCGCCAAAGCTTTCACAGCCGCAGATGCCGCTTCCGCCAACCTCGTCCTCATTGGTGAGGAAAAAGGTCGCCAAGCCGTCCATGACCTCATCACAGCCTACCGTGCCAACCGCCGTTCCGGCACCGCGCACACCAAGACCCGTGGTGAAGTCAGTGGTAACAACAAAAAGATCTACAAACAAAAAGGCACCGGTAACGCCCGTCACGGTGACAAACGCGCTCCGATCTTTGTCGGTGGTGGTGTTGTCTTCGGACCACGCAACCGTTCCTACGCCAAAAGCGTTCCGAAGTCCGTGCGCAAGCTTGCCCTTCGCCGCGTTCTCGGAGATCTCACCCGCGCTGATAAAATCTTAACCGTGCCTTCTTTCGCCATCGCAGACGGCAAAACCAAATCCTTCCTGGCAGCCCTCAAAGAGATCACCCAAGCCGATCGCAAGGTTCTCCTTGTCGGAAACTTTGACGACTCCACCAAACTGGCCGCACGCAACGTCGCATGGACCCAGTTGGTAACCCCAACCGACGTCAACGTCGAGGAGTTGCTCCTCGCCAAAGTCATCATCCTCGTTGGTGACTCCGTCTCAACCCTCGCCAAGCGCACCGCTTAATCCCATTTAACCACCCACATTTTACGACCATGAAAGACATCTACCAGGTCATCAAAAACGTTCGCCTCAGCGAAAAAGCCTCCTTGCTCCAAGAGCAAAACAACGAGGTGGTTTTCGAAGTCGACCGTAAAGCCAACAAGCTGGAAATCAAACAAGCGGTTGAGAGCATTTTCGACAAGAAAGTGGTCAACGTCCGCACTTTGAATTGCGATGGCAAAGTCCGCCGCAAGCGCCGTGCCGACCAAGGTCGCACCGCCAGCTACAAAAAAGCCGTCGTCCGCCTTGCGGATGGTCAATCCCTCGACCTCATCTAAGCCACCTATCCCACTCAAACGTGGGAAGCCCAACGAAAACCATTTTAACGTCAGCGAGTCATGCCACTTAAAACTTTCAAACCAAACACCCCATCCGAGCGCTACAAGGAGCTTCCGTCCTTCGACGAAATTACCAAGAGCAAGCCTGAGAAATCCCTTCTCACTCCACTCAAGCGCACTGGCGGCCGTAACAACACCGGACGTATCACCACACGTCACATCGGTGGTGGTCACAAACGTCACTACCGTTTGGTCGACTTCAAACGCAGCAAACACGACGTCGAAGCAACCGTAGTCGGCATCGAATACGATCCGAACCGCACCTGCCGCATCGCCCTCATTCAATACAAGGACGGAGTGAAATCCTACATCCTCGCCCCAGCCGGTCTCACCGATGGAGCCAAAGTGATTTCCGGTCAAAACGTCGCTCCAAAAGTCGGCAACGCCATGCCGCTCTCCAAAGTGCCTCTCGGAACCGAAATCCACAACATCGAGCTCCTTCCGGGCGGCGGTGGCAAAGTGGCTCGTTCCGCAGGTCAGAGTGCCATCCTTTCCAACCGCGATGGCGGCTGGGCTCTCGTCAAAATGCGCTCCGGAGAAATCCGCCGCTTCCACGAAGCCTGCTTCTGCACCATCGGTGTCGTCGGTAACCGCGATCACATGAACGAAGTTTCCGGAAAAGCCGGCCGCTCACGCTGGCAGGGTATCCGTCCTACCGTCCGCGGTATGTGTATGAACCCCGTTGACCACCCGAACGGTGGTGGTGAGGGTAAATCCAAATCCGGTGGTGGTCGCCAACACCTTCTTTCTCCTTGGGGTCATGCCAAAGGCCAGAAGACCCGCAAACGCAAGAAAACCACCAGCGTTTTCATCGTCGAGTCCCGTCACCAGAACAAGAAGTAACCCTTTTCAATCTCTAACTCCTAACAGATATGCCACGTTCCCTCAAGAAAGGCCCATTCGTCGATCAGAAGCTTCTCGCCAAGATCGATGCCGTCGCCGAAGCAGGTTCTGATCGCAAACCGATCAAAACCTGGTCACGCAAATCGATGATCACTCCAGACTTCGTGAGCCACAACTTCTCCGTGCACAACGGCAAAACCTTCGTTCCGGTCTATGTGACCGAGAACATGGTCGGCCACAAACTCGGTGAATTCGCACCTACCCGTATCTTCCGTGCTCACGGTGGTATCGGTAAGAAATAATTCTTCTTCACAAAGACCACTCAATTTTCGTCATGTTCACTCTCCGTCATTCACGTTGCTTCGCCGCCGCCTTAGGGCTGCTGGCTGTCAGCGTGTCTTGTTACGGAGAGCCGGACGCACCTGCCGAAGAACTGAAAGCCAGCGTCGCCCGACTCCAAGCCCAGAACAAAAATCTCCAGCTTGCACTCGTCGAAGCAAACCGCGCGGAAAAAGACTCCAGCGAGCAACTCAATCAGGTCCGCGAGCGTCTCGAAGCACTCGGTAAAAATCTCCTCGATGGGGGAGATGACCGCTTGATCCAGGCAGCTGCCGACCTGGAAATTGCCAACGAGCGCATTGCCGAACTCGAGACCGCCGCTGCCAAACTCAGCGTTCATGTTCAGGAATACCTTCGCCAAGCGGTGGTATCCGATCCGGAAGCAAGAGTTCGTGTGGAAACTGCAATGAGAGAGCTTGACTCTCTCAGCGGTCTCCGCCAGAAACCCCGCCCCGACATCCGGACCGGCAACCTCCAGCAGGCACGGATCGTCAGTCTCGACCAAGAATCTGGAATGCTAGTCCTCAACCTGGGGGAAACCCAAGGTGCAAAAATCGGAATGACCTTCCGCCTGATGCAAGGACAAAAACCTTACGGAAAGGCCATCCTGGCAGATGTCCGCAAGGGAGTCTCCGGAGCCTTCGTTGAACAAATCGACTCGAAAGATCACACACCACGCCTCGGCGATACCGCCGTCCTCCTTACCCAAAACTAACTCTCACCAAACCGCCGACCATGGAAGTCACCAGCACCACTAAATTTGTCCGTCTCTCGCCTAAGAAAGCGCGCGACGTAGCCCGCGAGATCCAAGGACTCCCCGTATCCAACGCCCTCGACATCCTGACCTTCACACCGAAGAAAGCAGCACAGTTGATCAGCAAGACTCTCAAGACGGCCATCGCCGATGCGGAAAACAATTTCTCGCTCGATGCCAGCACCCTCACCATCAAGGAAGCCGTCATCGGAGCAGGTCCGACCATGCGCCGTTTCATGCCTCGAGCCAAAGGTTCCGCAGGTCCGATCATCAAACGCACCTCACACATCTCCATCACCCTCGTCGGTGCTCCTCCGGAAAAGAAAAAGCGCGCTCCGAAAAAAGCCGCTGCCAAGAAAGCTGACGAAGCTCCAGCCGCTGAAGAAGCCAACGCATAATCCATTCATCTAACACTCTCCACCTAACACCATGGGCCAAAAAGTAAATCCGATCGCCTTCCGTCTCGCCGTCAACAAAGACTGGCGCTCCAAGTGGTACGCCGCTGGCAAAGACTATAGCACCAAACTTCACGAAGACCTTGCCATCCGTGCATACTTCAAAAAGAAATTGGTCAACGCAGGTCTTGCCCGCGTCATCATCGAGCGCGCTTGGAACAGCGTCCGCGTGACCCTTCATTCCTCACGCCCCGGCTTGATCATCGGTCGCCAAGGCAAGGAAATCGAAGTGATGACCGCCGAAATCCAAAAGATTTGCAAGGATTCCCAAGTCAAGCTCGACATCCTCGAAATCCGCAAGCCAGAGCTCGATGCCCAATTGGTTGCAGAACAGATCGCCGTCCAACTTGAGCGCCGTATCGCTTTCCGCCGCGCCATGAAACGTTCCATCCAGATCGCCATGGAATTCGGTGCCGAGGGCATCCGTGTCCGTTGCGCAGGCCGCCTCGGTGGCGCTGACATCGCACGTGCCGAAAGCTACCGCGAAGGCAAAGTGCCGCTTCAAACCCTCCGCGTGCCTCTCGACTATGGTTTTGCGGAAGCAAGCACCGTTTACGGAATCATCGGAGTCAAAGTCTGGATCAACAAAAAAGAAGACGACGGTCGCCAAGCTCCTGAACGCAACGAGCGTGGAGATCGCGGTGATCGCAACAACAACCGCCGTCAAGGTGGCAGTCGCCAGGAACGTTCACAAGGCGCACCTTCCGCATAAATTCAACTCTGCCTAACAAGCCCCACTAAAACATAACTTTCACCAGGAGAAATAAGCCATGCCTTTGATGCCCAAAAGAACCAAGTTCCGCAAGAGCCACCGCGGATCACGCGCCGGTAACGCCCAGCGCGGAACCACCGTTGCCTTCGGTGAATTCGGACTCCAGACACTCGAGCGCGGTTGGTTGACCACCCGCCAAATCGAAGCCTGCCGTGTTGCGATCAACCGCTCCCTCAAACGTAAGGGTAAGGTTTTCATCCGGATCTTCCCTCACAAATCCATCACCCGCCGTCCCCCTGAAACCCGGATGGGTAAAGGTAAAGGCGCAGTTGACACCTGGGTCGCCGTCATCCGCCCGGGCAACATGCTTTTCGAAATCGCCGGCGTTACCGAATCCGCAGCAAAAGAAGCCATGCGCCTGGCCTCCTACAAGCTCGGTTTCCGCACCCGTCTTGTTACCCGCAATCCACACCAATAATCCTTTAACCTGACAAACACCATGGCCCTTTCCAAAGCCAAAGACATCCGCGAACTCTCAGCTGACGAACGCCTCAAGCGTCTTCGTGATCTCAAACAGGAATCCATGAACCTGCGCCTCCAGCGTGCGGCCGGAACTCTTGAAAACTCAGCTCGCTTCAAACAAGTGCGCCGCGAGATCGCGCAAATCCTCACCATCACCACCGAGAAGGCTTGAGCTGCTAGCTGACCGCCAACCCACACAACCGATCCATCATTATGAGCGAATCATCCCAGGAAGCCACCACGGCAGTTCACAAGCGCAAGACCCGCGTAGGTGTCGTCATTTCCAACAAAATGGAAAAGACCATCGTCGTCGAACACGTTGCTCGCGTTCCTCACCCGAAATTCAACAAAATCGTCAAGCGCTCCAAGAAATACTACGTGCACGACGAAAAGAGCGAGGCCGCCATCGGCGACCGCGTTCGTATCATCGAAACCAAGCCGGTCTCCAAACTCAAGCGTTGGGCACTCGCCGAAATTCTTTCTCACTAAGCCCGGTCCTTCCGGATTTCATATCCAAATCTTTAATCTCAAATCTACTAAGCCATGATCCAGATGGAAACCAAGCTCGCCGTTGCTGACAACACCGGCGCCCGTACCGCCAAAATGATCGGAGTTCTCGGCAAACGCAGCCGCTCCGCCCGCATCGGTGATATCATCACCGCTCACATCCGTGACTCGATCCCGACTGCTTCCGTCAAAAAAGGCAGCGTGGTGAAGGCCGTTGTTGTGCGCACTTCCTATCCTGTCCGTCGCCCTGACGGTTCGGTGCTCCGCTTCGATTCCAACGCAATCGTCATCATCGACAAGGATAATAACCCACGCGGCACCCGTATCTTCGGACCCGTCGCCCGTGAACTTCGTGAAAAGCAATTCATGAAAATCGTTTCCCTCGCTCCTGAGGTTCTCTAATTCAATTCCAACGTTCCCACTTTCATGAGCATCAAGACACACGTCAAAAAAGGCGACCAAGTCGAAATCATCGCAGGCAACCACAAAGGCAAAAAAGGTACTGTCCTCAGCATCAATGCTGAAAAAGGCCAGGTCGTTGTCGAAGGTGGCCGCACCGTTCAAAAGGCAGTTCGCCCTACAGAGGCGAACCAAGAGGGTGGTATCAAAACCATCAACGCGCCTGTTCATATCTCCAATGTAAAGAAACTGGGCTGAATTCCGAAAGGGGTTCTGCCCGCGCTTAAGCGTTAAACACAAACCACGCGCTGACCCGCTAAAATAAAATGAGTACACCAGCACTACTGCAACACTACAAAGACAAGGTTGTGCCGAACTTGACCAAGAAGCTCGGTTACACCAATCCGCATCAAGTCCCTCGACTTGAAAAAATCGTCGTTACCTCCTGCATGGGCAAAGCCCCGGACCGCAAGGTGGCCGTTGACGATGCCGTCGCCGAAATTTCGAAAATCACCGGCCAAAAGCCATCGATTACCTTTTCGAGAAAAGCCGTCGCCAACTTCAAACTCCGCGAGGGTGAAGCTCTCGGTGCCCGCGTGACTCTCCGTGGCACAACCATGTGGGAATTCCTTCATCGCTTCATCAACATCACCGCACCGAACATCCGTGACTTCCGCGGTATCAGTTCCAAGTCCTTCGACGGACGCGGCAACTACGCCTGCGGTATTTCCGATCAAACGATTTTCCCGGAAATCGAACTCGACCAAGTGAAACGCCAGATCGGCTTCGACTTGATCTTTGTTACCTCCGCCAACACCGACGCCGAAGGCCGCGAGCTTCTCATCGAACTTGGCATGCCTTTCCGCGACACCAAGAAAAACGAAGAGGCAGAACTCGCCAACGCATAACCCCGTAGAATTTAAAGGAAACCACTATTATGGCAGTTCTCACAGACCCTATCTCCGACTTCCTCACCCGCTTCAAGAATGCGGCCCGTGCAGGTAACGAGGAATTCACCGCCCCTTATTCCAAGATCAAGGCAGACATCGCCGAGATCCTCAAACAAGAAGGATACATCTGGAAATACGAAGTCGTCACCGGTGAGCGCACCGAGCTGAAAGTCAGTCCTAAGTTCATCGACGGACGCCCTGTTCTCACTGATCTCAAACGCGTCTCGAAACCCGGTCGCCGCCAATATGTCGGTTCCCAGGACATCCCACGCGTCCTGTCCGGCCTCGGTATCTCCATCCTTTCGACTCCGAAAGGTGTGATGTCCGGCGCATCCGCCAAATCTCAGAAACTCGGCGGCGAGATCCTCGCCAACATCTGGTAATCCTCAAACTCGAACCACTACTAATTATGTCACGAGTCGGACTCAAACCAATCTCTCTTCCTGAAAAAGTTGCCGTCAAAGTTGAAGGCAACACCGTCAAAGTTGAAGGCCCGAAAGGCAAACTCGATTTCGCCGTTCCAGCAGGAATCTCCCTCAAATCTGAAGACGGAGTCGTTATTGTCTCCCGCGCTTCCGAGCACCGCGCCCACCGCGCCCTTCACGGCACCGTGCGCAGCATCGTCAATAACATGATCACTGGCGTTTCCACCGGATTCTCCAAGGATCTTGAAATTCACGGTGTCGGTCTTCGTGCCGCTGTCAAAGGATCGGATCTCGATCTCTCCCTTGGTCGCTCACATCCTCTACTCCACCCAATTCCTTCCGGCCTCACGGTCACGGTGAACGAAAACACCAAGATCAAGGTCGAAGGCATCGATAAACAACTCGTCGGTCAATTCGCAGCCGAAGTTCGCGGCTTCTATCCGCCAGAACCTTACAAAGGCAAAGGCGTCCGCTACTCCGATGAGAAAGTCCGCCGTAAGGAAGGTAAAAGCGTCGGCAAATAACCATAAACCATCTCTGTTTAATGAGCACTATCCAACGCAAAACTATCCGTCAACGGATCCACAGCCGTATCCGCCGCAAGGTGGTCGGCACGACCGAGCGTCCACGCCTCGCTGTCCACTTCTCGAACCAACATGTCTACGTGCAGTTGATCGACGACTCAGCAGGCCGCACCCTCGCATCCGCATCCACCATGGACAAAAGCTTCGAGGGCAACGCTGCCAACATCGCTTCTGCCCAGAAAGTCGGCCAATTGATCGCCGAGCGAGCGAAGGCAGCCAACATCTCCGATGTGGTCTTCGACCGTGGCGGTCATCTCTATCATGGTAAGGTGAAAGCCCTTGCCGACGCAGCACGCGAAGCCGGACTTAAATTCTAATTTCACCTAACACATGGCTAATACTCCTGAAAACGAATCCGCTCCAGCGGTAACAGAAGACATCAAATCCCAAAGCCCCGACTCCGGTGCCCCACAACGCGGTGGAAACCGTGGACACGGTGGTGGCCAGGGCGGTCAAGGTGGCCGCGGTGGTCGTAACAACGGCCCTCGTCGCGAAGAGCGCGCAGCTCCAACCGACAGCGAAGGCAACGAGCTTTCTGAAAAAGTGGTCTTCATCAACCGTTGTGCCAAAGTGGTCAAAGGTGGACGTCGTTTCTCCTTCTCCGCCCTGGTGGTCTGCGGCAACAAACTCGGCAAAGTCGGCCTCGGTTTCGGCAAAGCCAACGAGGTTGCCGACGCGATCAAGAAAGCCAGCGAGGCAGCCCGCAAGGTTCTCAAGACCATGAGCATCGTGGACGGAACCATTCCTCACGAAATCTACGCCGAGTTCGGTGGTGGCAAGGTTCTCCTCAAGCCCGCATCTCCGGGAACGGGAATCATCGCCGGTGGTGGTGTCCGTGCCGTTTGCGAAGCCGTCGGTATCCGCGACGTCCTTGCGAAGTCCATGGGTTCCTCCAACCACGCCAACGTTGTCAAAGCGACCCTCAAAGCCCTTTCAACCGTCCGCACCCGCGATCAGATTCTCGGCTCACGCGGCAAGAAAAAGAAGGAGAAGGCAATCTAATCTAACGGATCTGTCTGATGCCAGCCATCTGCGGATCTAACCAAATTAAAAAAATGGAACTACACAATCTCAAGCACAATCCCGGCGCCAAGCACCGTGTCAAACGCCTCGGTGCAGGTGAAAGCTCCGGAACGGGTAAAACCTCCGGTAAAGGCAACAAAGGCCAGAAGGCCCGCTCCGGATCCGGCACACGCGTCGGTTTCGAAGGTGGCCAGATGCCTCTACATCGTCGTTTGCCCAAGCGCGGCTTCAACAACCATGATTTCCGCGATGCCTTCATCGTTGTCAACGTGGGTGACCTCGACAATCGTTTCGAAACCGGTGCCACCATCGACGAGAAATCTCTCCGCGAGGTTGGTTTGGTCAATGGTCCATGTGACAAGATCAAACTCCTTGGTGACGGCGTAGTCGAAAAATCCTTCAAAGTGATGGTCGACAAAGTCAGCGCCACAGCGAAAGAGAAGATTGAAAAGGCCGGCGGCAGCGTTTCAGAACCTGCTCCGAAAGCCTAAGCTTCATCTCTCGAGTGAGTTTTTAACGCCTAACCGAATGTGTTGGGCAACTGATTTAGGAGAGGAAGCATTAACGCTTCCTCTCCGTGTTATCAAAAGCAGCGCATCCACTCCTTGTTTTATTTCTAGAATTTTCTCTCTTTTATCATGATCTCCGCCTTCAAAAATACCTGGAATGTCCCCGAACTGAGGGACAGAATTCTGTTCACCCTTCTGATCATTGTGGTCGTTCGCCTTGGCGTTCATATCACCCTTCCCGGAGTCGATGGTACGGTCATCAAGGAATGGCTGGACAGCGTTGCCAAGAAAAGCCCTACAGAGGCAGGTGGTGGTGTTACCGCGTTGCTTACCGTGTTCTCAGGCGGCGGACTGACCCAGGCGGGTGTTTTCGCTCTGGGAATCATGCCTTACATTTCCGCATCGATCATGATGCAACTCCTGACCGCCATCGTCCCAAAGTTTTCGAAGCTGGCCCGTGAAGATGGAGGTCGTCAGAAAATCACTCAATACACCCGTTACGTCACTTTGATCATTGCTGTGGTTCAAGGTTACTTCGTAGCGCTTTCCCTTACCAAACCTGACAGCATTCCCTACATGCAGGGGATCACTGCGATCGGCAGACCTCTGGTTCCGGATCCAAGCACCGCATGGCTGATCCTCACCGTGCTGACCATCGTTGCAGGCACGACGCTATTGATGTGGTTGGGTGACCAAATCACTGAGAAAGGCATCGGCAACGGCATCTCGATCATCATCACGGTGAACATCATTTCCGCACTTCCCGGTGCTTTGGTTCAGGCATGGGGCTTCTTCACCGACAGCGCTCATCCTGAGAGAGCGATCTGGATGGTCGTGATGATCGCGCTTCTGCTTCTCGTGATCGCAGCAACCATCGCCATCACCCAAGCCCAGCGCAGAATTGCCGTACAATACGCCAAGCGTGTGGTAGGTCGCAAGGAGTTCGGCGGTCAGACCCAGTATTTGCCCCTGAAAGTCAATTACGCCGGGGTGATGCCTGTCATCTTCGCGACAGCGGTTCTCTCTCTTCCTCCGATGATGTTGCAGTGGTTCTTCAGCGACAAAGCCTGGGCCAACGCGCTCTATGCGGAATTTGTTCAGACAGGCAAATGGTATTATGTCCTCGGCGGCATCGGTATCTTCCTATTCTCCTACTTCTGGGTCGCCATGATGTTCAATCCTTCCCAAATCTCCGAGGACTTGAAGCGCAACGGCGGTTACATCCCCGGAGTCCGCCCCGGCAAACCCACTGCGGAGTTCCTGGATTTCACCATGACACGCCTCACCTTCGCCGGTGCGATTTTCCTAGCCGGCCTGTTCTTCCTGCCCGCCATCACGGGTCAGATCGTCGGACTCCAGAGAGACTCCCTCATTCTGCATTTCTTCGGTGGTACCTCGCTGCTCATCATGGTCGGTGTTGTCCTTGACGTGATGCGTCAGGTCGAGACCCAGTTGATCCAGAAGCATTATGACGGCTTCCTCAGAAAAGGAAAAATCAAGGGCCGCTATGACCGCTTGCAGAACACCGGAAATGCGGCATCCCGCAACACCATCGTGTATCTCTGTTTGGTGGTTGCTATCCTGATCGTCCTCGCAGGTGCTGCATACATCTATAACTCCACACAGGGTTAATCGGGAGTCACCGACAGGTCGGTTTCCATCGAATTCATCTCTAACCGAGTCATATATCCGATGAGAATCGTTCTTTTAGGTCCACCCGCTTCCGGCAAAGGCACCCAAGGCAGAACGATCGCCTCCCGCCTTGGGTTGAATTACCTGAGCACCGGCGCCCTGTTGCGAGAAGCGATTGAAACCCGCAGCGATCTGGGGATGGCTGCGGAGCCGATTCTCGCTCGCGGCGGTTATTTGCCGGATGCTCTCATGAAACCCATCCTCGCGGATTGGCTGGAACGTCATGATCCCAAAAACGGTTGGGTGTTGGATGGTTTTCCCCGCAGTCTGGATCAGGCCCAATTCCTCGATCAATGGCTCGAGAACCGTGATAAAAAACTCGATCTCGCGATCTCTCTGGAAGCCCGCTACGAGGATCTGATCGGGCGTATCCGCAGTCGGGTGGAATGTCCGGACTGTCGCTGGAGTGGAAAATCCGATGAACTCGTGGAGCAAGGAAAATGTCCCGTTTGTGGTGGTGTCGCGACGTCTCGCAGCGATGACGATGAGGAAAATTTCAAGAACCGCCATGCGGAATTTGTTGCCTACACCGTGCCGGTGATCGATTTTTACCGCAGCAAAAACCAGTTGCTTTCAATCTCCGCAACCGACAAGCGGGAGGTCGTGACGGATGCGATATTGTCGCATCTCGAATCCATTCCTGTTCAATCCTAGTTTCATCCTTTTTCAAACATGCGAGTCCGTATCCCAATCAAGTCACCCAAAGAAATCGACCGCATGCGCGAGTCTGGAAAGATCGCTTCACAGATTCTGCAGCAACTGGTCGCTGAAGTGAAACCGGGCGTGACGACGAAAGAGATCGATCAACTTGCCGCCGACCTCATGGCGCAAAATGACTGCCGCAGTGCCTTTCTCGGTTACCGCGGATTCGTTGGCCAGATTTGCATTTCCGTAAACGAGGAAGTGGTTCATGGGATCGGCGGACCACGGCGGATTCAACCCGGTGACATCGTGAAAATCGATGTCGGGATTATCAAAAGCGGCTTCATCGGCGACAACGCCACAACGGTCGCTTGTGGAGAAATTCCGCTCGAAACCAAGCGCTTGCTGGCGGTGACCGAGCAGTCGCTTTACGAAGCGATTTCGCATGCACGTCCCGGCCGCAAACTTGCCGATCTCTGCGGCGCGGTCGAAGAATACGCCGTGCCGTTTGGCTTCACCATCGTACGTGAATTCGTCGGTCACGGAGTGGGTAGAAAACTCCACGAAGAACCCCAGGTTCCCAATTTCCGACCACGCGGCAAATCGCCGACATTGATGCCCGGCATGACGCTTGCGATCGAACCCATGATCAACGCCGGTGTTCCGGATGTCCGTATTCTTGAGGATGGCTGGACCGTCATCACCGCAGACCGCAAACCTTCCGCGCATTTCGAACACACCGTCCTCATCACCCACGGCGATCCGGAAATTCTAACAGACCGCCCGAGAATCGCGCTGCCCGAGCAACTCGGGATTCCCGCGCTCTGAGTTCTCCCGGAAAGGAGCCGCGATTTCCGATCGCGACTGCATCTGCTTCAATATCTGAATCGATGGGAAATCTCTCATGGTTGATTCTCACAGAAGGCAACGAAGAGAACGAAGGATGTTCCAACTTCTCATTCGAACCCTCAATTGCGGATCAGTGTTTGATACAAGAACATCACAGATTTCTACCTTGATGAAGCTCAGGCACATACATCATGATTTCAGGTGATGCTATTTTCATGCTATCAAAAAGGACTAATCGCTTTGCATCACGACTGGTCGTATAACTACTGTTCTCCAATAAATTATGGGTCTCGATGCTGTAGAGTTAGTGATCGCTGTTGAGCAGGCATTTAGCATTGATATTCCTGATGCCGTTGCAGCCGAGATGATCACACCAGCAATTATGATTTCATACGTTCAAAATGTAGTGGCATCTTGTCCAGATCGATCGCGAAGATGGACTCATGACGAAGTTCGTCAGATTATAAGACAGATTATTTCAGAGCAGTTGGGCGTGAAGAAGTTTAATGACACAGATGAATTCGTCCGCGACCTAGGCATCGATTAGACCAGCAGGAGAACAATCCGCACATGGCGACGCCGAGGGATCCGTCTGATTGAATTCGGAGCTTCACATCGGAGTCGCCATTGCTTTAAAGCTAGGTAGAATATGAATACATACCAAGCACTCGGACAGAATATCGATGTAGTCCTGATGTTCGGATTCGGACTCTTGGCTGTGGTGTGTGCCGAAAGATTAGTAGGCAAAGAAGGGACGGGGGAGGAAATCACTAGGAAAACGAAGTTGTTCAGGAGATGTGGCATGGCCTTGATTATATTGGCGCCGCTCATACTCCTGATGAAAACCGTCGATTAGAATTCCTGACTACTTTGGCCCTTGTAATCCGGATGAAAAATTAGCCCAACAATTCGATTGAGAGGAGTCGACTGTTTGTCACGCTAATCTTGCACGTTTTGCAAACCACAACCACTCCCTCACGTATGCTTCGCATGCCACTCTTTGTAAACTTTTGGTGAGATTTCCGATGGTTTGATTTCCGATCTGCCACCCCAGAACACGTTGGTGTAGCTGACGGGGATGCCGATGGACTCGAGGTGTTTGTCGATGGCGGCTTTGTGGGCTAGCACGCGATCTTTCTCGGTGCCGTGAACGACGCCCATGATATTGACGTTACCGAACTGCGGGCCGCCTTCGC
>CBFGOP010000060.1:0-13875 GCA_965650415.1 uncultured Prosthecobacter sp.
ATTTTCACACTGTTGAATGTGGCCGGGATGATGGGAAACCTCGCCGCAATCCCCAGACCCGACGGAGCAGGAAAACGGGCACTGGCTTTGTGCGTTCCGGACTTCGGCATCAGCAGGCGAATCTCCTCTTCGGAAGCGACAAAGGTCGACTCACCATCGGATTCAATCGGCAGGTCCAGAGAGGCGACCGAAACCCATGCCCATGTATCGGTGAAATTTTCCGCCAACCAATCCACCGAGACCACGGCATTTCCACCGGAAATTTTGACCACATAATCCGCACGAGAGAGCAGGGCATCCAGCGGTGGCTTGATTTCCTCCACCGTCTCCGGCTTGCGGGTTAATTCCAAAAACTGCTGATATGGCAGAGTGACTTGACCATCAGGGTTTTGCGCATAGGCGGCAGCGACGATCGATAACGAGGTGATGACTGTGGGTATGAATGTCTTCATGCCCTCATCCTTCACAGCCACATGAACTCCTGATGAAGCTTATGTGAAATGGAGGTGAATTTTACCCGTTTCCTGAATCAAAGTTCTTGTTTCATTCCCATCATGTTCTGAAACCTTTTACGAACATCATCAACAATCAGATAAAGCATCGGTAACAGGAACAGGGTGATGAAGGTGGCGAAAAGCACGCCAAAAGCCAATGAGGCAGCCATAGGTTTGAGGAACTGTGCTTCGACTTCTTTTTCCAGCAACAGCGGAGCGAGTCCGAAGAAAGTGGTCAAGGTGGTGAGAATCACCGCACGGAAACGGGTCTTCACCGCCAGTCTCACAGACTCTGCCAATGTGTAACCTTGTTCACGAAGATTGGTTACCTCACACACCAACACCAGAGAATCGTTAACCACCACTCCCGACAAGGCGAGAATCCCGAAGACGGAGAGAATGGAAATCGGGATTCCTATCATGTAATGTCCGAGCAGCGCACCGATGATTCCGAAAGGAATGACCGACATGATCATCAGCGGTCTGCTGTAGCTTTTCAACGGGATGGCGATCAAGACATAAATGAATACGATACTGAAACCAAAACCTGTTAGAAGTGATGCGACGGATTTTTTACGTTGCTCCACCTCACCGCTCTCCGTGATTGAGATACTGGGATAACGTGCGAGCAATTCCGGAAAAAAATCTTTCTCCAGACGCGAATTCACATCGTCCGGCGTTGTCAACGCCTTGTCCACCGCAGCATTGATCGTCACGACTCGGCGGTTGTTGATCCGCTCGATCGATGCCAGCGCCTCACCGTATTCGGTATCCGCCACCACCGGAAACGGAACCGCAGCACCATTCGGAATCCTGACGCGCATATCGCGCAGGGTTTCCAATGATTCCCTTTGCTCCGCCGGATATCTCACCATCACCCGCACCTCATCCCTGCCACGCTGCACCCGCTGCGCTTCACGGCCATAAAATGCATCGCGCACAGACAGCGCGAGATCGCCCCGTGTGAAACCAGCCGCTTCACCCTCAGGTGTGGTTGAGTAAAGAATCTCCGGTTTACCGGACGTAAACGTATCGCTCACATCAAACGTTCCGGGGTAGGTTTCCATCTCGCCACGCAATTCAGCGGCAGCAACTTCTAGCTCCTCGAGATTGTCACTCTCCAGATTGATCGCGATATCTCCACCCGGAGGCCCTGCGGTCGCGTCAAAGGAAAGCGATCTCGCACCCGCGATGGGACCCACCGCTGCACGCCAATCTAACAAAATCTGATCACTCGGCAGGAAAGGTCGACTCGATGAGCGAGACAACTGCACCGTCACCGTTGCTTCGGTATTGGTGCTGGAGGATACCTGAATTTCCACAAAAGGATTGTGGGCGAATTGCTTCTGGTATTTATCACCGAGATCCCGTGCCGCTTGCTCGATCCGCAGGGCTTGCGAATGGAGATACTCAGGTGACTGACCTTGCTCCAGACTCAACAGCGCGGTGACATCATCGTTGTAAATGCTCGGGAAAAACACGAAGCGCAATTTACCCGCTGGAAACAAGCCGAATACGAGAATCAAAACCGCTGCAAATCCTGCAAGCACCGCATACCTCCATGGAATCAGTTTATCTAACAATGGGAGGTATAAATTTTCAACAAATCGGCTCAGGCCATTGGCCACTGCCTTTTGGAATCTTGCCCATGCTTTGGTGATTTTGTTCCCCGGCTTGCGATGCACGTTCAGATGCGCCAGATGGGAAGGAAGGATGAGTTTCGATTCAATCAGGGAGAAAACCAGGCAGAAAATCACCACCGTCGCGATCTGGCCGAAAACGTTTCCGAGCCGCCCGCTGACCTGTGTTAGAGGCAGGAACGCAGCGATGGTGGTTAGAACACCGAACGTCGCGGGTGTGACAACCTTGCTAACGCCTATCACCGTGGTCTCGATCGCATTTTCGTCGCCATCCCCTTTCGCTTCTTTTTCCGAGTAGATCGATTCCCCGATCACAATCGCATCATCCACCAGAATTCCCAAAACCACCAAGAAACCGAAGGCTGAAATAACATTCACCGAGAGATCAATGCCCGGCATTGGAAATAAAGTCACCGCACCGGCCAATGAAACGGGAATTCCAACGGCCACCCAGAAAGCCAACCGCAGGTTGAGAAATAACATCAGTATTACCAGAACCAATGCTACTCCAACAATACCGTTGCTGGCCAACAGGTTGAGTCGATCCCTGATTCTCTGCGAACCGTCTAACCATTCCGCAACTTTGACCCCCTCGGGCAAATCTTTGAACTCTCTCACCACCTTGCGAGCTTGTGTGACGGCATTGATGATATCATCGTCCCCTTCCGTTACGATTTGCAGACTCGTCGTTGGTTCACCTCGAAACCGATTGAGAAACTTCTGATCGACAAAACCATCACGCACGGTCGCGACATCCTTGATGAAAATCCGTGAGCCATCCGGATCGGTTCGAACAGGGATGCGTTCGAAATCCGCTTTGCGGTATGCCTGATCGCGCGCTCGCAGCGAGATATCTCCCCTCTCGGAACGAATATCCCCACCTCCGAGATCCACCGAGTTTTGCTCAACTGCCCGGGCAACTTCCTCAAAGGTCAGCCCGTATTTCCGCAACGCCTCCTCGGAGGGTTCGATCGAAACTTCGTAATCCCGTGCGCCAAAGGTTTCCACTTTCGAAATCGCCGGTTGAGCAAGCAACCGATCCCGCATCATCCTCGCCGTTTCTTTTCTCAAAGCCTCGTCATCCGTTCCGAAAATCTCGACCCACAGCACCTGATTCTGACGCTTGTTTTCGCTCACCACCGGTTTCTCCGCGAGTTCCGAAAGGCTCGGGATCGCATCCACCTGGATTTTCACATCATCTAACAATTTCGTTATTGGATACCCCTCCAAAGCACGCACGGTCACCGTCGCGAGATTGTCTGTGGAGATGGAGCGTATTTCCTCAATGCCCGAGACGGACTCCAACGACTCCTCGATCTTGATCGAGACCCCACGTTCGACGTTTTCAGGTGTTCCGCCTCGGATCGGCACCGTGATCGTTACGGTTTCGGCAGCGAAAGCCGGGAAGCCTTCTTTTCTAACAGTGAGCGCCGTGTAAATCCCCGCCGCCAGAATGGAAAACATGAAAATGTTCGCCACCACCGGGTTGGTCGTGAACCATGTGATGAATGGATGTTTGTTCACGGCGCTGCGGAACTGGAGATTGAAATTTTCACCTTCATACCTTCCCTGAAATTACTCAAGGGGCGGGTCACTACGCGCAATTCACCCAAAGCTTCCGACTTGGCTTTCAGATAGACCTGACCGTCGAAACTCATCACGCGTTTTGCCTCGACCCGTTGCAGTTCGCTTTTCGCATCGATGACCCAAAGATACCGATCCGCCACAAACGCCGCCTCGGGAACGCGATAAGTGTCCGGCACTGGCGTCGCGGTGATCAACACGTTGGCAAAAATTCCAATCGGGAGAGTCTTCGCGACATCGGCATAAGGATCCGGAACTTCGGCAACACCATACATCAGCTGATTCTGTCGATCCACGCTCGGTTCCATTCGCACCATTTTTGCAGCCCATTCGACACCCGGCTTCAACGGACTGGTGATTAACACATCGGTCGGGATTGCGACGCGAGCCATCTGATCAGCAGTCAGCGGCAGCCTGATTTCCACCTTGTCTGTAGATACCATGTTGCCCAGTGAAACCTGCGCCGAGGCCTGATTTCCCGGCGACGCATCGCGAGCGGTGATCACTCCATCGAAGGGTGCCTTCACCTCCGTCCGATCCAAATCCGCACGCGCTTTGGTGATCGCGGCCTTGGCTGATTCGATACTGGCTTTCGCAGCCGCCAATTGCGGTTTTCTCAACACAAAATCCGTCGCTTTCGCAAGATCCCTTCCCGATGCTTCCCAATCTCCCGCCGCCTGTTCCGCACGGATCTCCTCCTCAGCAAACGTTCTCTCAGCAATCGTCAGGTTCGATTCCTCACGCGCCAGTGCGGCCGCGTAATCGGTGGGATCGATTTTAACCAACAACTCACCCTTGCTCACTTTTTCCCCAACGAGAAATTTTCCGGAAACCTCGAGAATCTGCCCGCTGACCTGAGACGTGAGATCCGTTTCGAAAAAACTCTCCACCGTTCCGTAACTTCTAACAGGTGGCGCGTGGTCTTCCGGCGAAACCACGATTTGTTCCACCAACGGCACAACCGGCGGCGGCACCTGACTTTTCGGTGCCGGCTTCATGCTCTCCAATAGTTTGTAGCCACCGAACGCGAACACAAGGATTACAAACGGAATGATGATCTTTAAATTCGGTTTCATGTTCAGTGAGCTTTTCCAAGTGCCAGTGCAAGCGTGACCCGGTTTTGAAGACGCAGGTTTTTCAACTGGATCAGGTTTTCCTCGGCGTCAAATCTCCTGCGTTTGGCCTCCAAGAAACTCAGAATTTCCACCAAACCTGATTCATAATTCCTTGAAGTCCGCTCCTCCGCCGTGCGCGCCGCCTGCAATGCCGCGATGGTCGCCTGCTCCTGACCTGCCAGATACAATTCCGAACCCAAGGCGTCCTCGACCTCACGGAACGCGTTCAACACCACGGACCGATAATTCGCCAGTGCCTGCTTGGCACGCGCATTTGCCGCACCCAGCTCGGCACGTCTGGCACCGCCATCGATGATCGGCGCACTCAGGTTCGCCGCGATCGACCAGACACTGAAATTCGATTTCGCCAGATCCGATAGCGCTGAAGATTGTCTGCCGCCGGAGGCGGTCAGGGAAAATTGAGGAAACAGATCCCGATGCGCCACCTTGACACTCGCATCAGCCGAGAGGATGCGCATGTAGGCCGAATAGATATCGGGCCGCAACTCAAGCAAGGTGGATGGCAAGCCGGCCGCGACTCCGCGTGTCAAACTCGGCCACTCGTTGGCACTGCCGTCCGCATCGGGATATTCACCCACCAGGACAGCGAGCCGACGTGCTACCCGGTCACGATTGTCAACTCTTGCCTGAATCTCCGAACGAGCGGTCTCCACATCGGTTTTAGCCAAACTCAGTTCACCCAAATCGGCCGTGCCGCTCTCGAAGCGACGCTCGACAAGACGGACGGTGTCCTGAAATGAGATGAGTCGTTCATCCGCCAATTTGCGGAGTTTCGTTGCCGCCACCAAATCAAACCATGCTTGTGCGGTCTGGGCCGCAATCGATTGCCGCGCCGCCGCAAATTCGGCAGCCACAGCACCTTTACCCAGTTCTGCTGCCGTCGCTCCTGCTCGAATGCGTCCCCACACATCCACTTCCCACTGAACATCCAACGAGGCGCGGGATTGACTGGAAACGGATGAAGAGCCCGACCCAAATTGGAAATTCTTTTCCCGCCCGCCACCGGCATTCGCGGTGAGCGACGGAAAAAAACCTGCCCGCGCGCTGCGAACATTGAATTCAGCTTCTTCAAGTCGCGCCGCCGCCACGGCCAAATCCGCATTCTGCTTTTCCGCTCTGGCCAATTGGCTCTTCAACCCTGAATCCTGAAACAATTGTCCCATACTCCCGACAATCTCGGGAACCGCACCACGCCCGCTCCGATAGCCGTCCGGAACGGCCAAGCCGTCCCTTGCTTCATCCGCCTTGCGCCCGGGCATCTCCACACATCCTGCCAACATCACGCAGCAGAGGGAAGTGGGGAAAAAACGACGGAAGTGGCTCATACAAGTTGGAGAAAATCTGATTTTCTTCGGTTTAACCGAGAAAATCGGACAAATCTTAAGCGACAATGGAGATTTTCAAACGGTTTTTTCAAATTTGACGCACCGAAGTTCTTGCCAACCCCTTCCCGACCCGATAATCCCCTCTTTACCTCTAACACTACACATATGAGTAACAACGATGCTATCGCACCAAATGCCAGCCGTCTCTTCTGGGCCGGATTCATTGCCATCCTCGCGGCTGGCGTAGGTTTCGCCATCCGTGGCGGCATCTTTGACAACTGGTCGAAGGAATTCGGCTTCACAGCCGCCCAGCTCGGAGCCATCGGTGGCGCTGGCTTCTCAGGATTCTGCTTCGGCATCATTATCGGTGGCGTTATCGTGGACAAAATTGGCTACGGAAAGCTCGTCATCGTTGCCCTTCTCAGCCATATCCTCTCGGCTTTCGTCACTTTCGGCGCAAGCACTCCTGAAAACGCCTACGACTTCCTCTTCTGGGGCATGTTCATCTTCGCTCTTGCGAACGGTATCCTTGAGGCCGTTGCAAACCCATTGGTTGCCACCCTTTACCCCAAACAAAGGACCCATTACCTCAACATGGTCCACGCAGCATGGCCTGCAGGTATGATTCTTGGTGTCGCTGCTGGCTGGCTCCTTGATGACAAAATGCAACTCAACTGGAAACTCCAGCTCTCCCTATACCTTGTTCCGACCGTTATTTACGGTTTGATGTTCCTCGGACAAAAATATCCCAAGTCCGAAGCAGCTGAAAAAGGCGCAAGCTTCGTCGAAATGTTCAAATCCGTCGGAATCCTTGGTTCCGTCGTTGCTTGCTACCTCCTCGCTCTTTTCTTCGGAGATATCTTCAAAGGCGTCTCCCCAGAGCAATCCAACCTGATCGGCTACGGTATCGGCGGCGCGCTGCTCATCGTGGTCGCTGTTATGACCAAGTTCTCCATCGGTTCATTCCTTCTTTTCGCTCTGTTTATCACCCATGCACTTGTGGGCGCGGTCGAACTGGGAACCGACGGATGGATTCAGAATATTACGGGTAACCTCTTCACCTCTGAACAAGGAAAATACCTCTTCCTGTGGACCTCGGCGATTATGTTCGGTCTCCGCTTCTGCGCTCACTGGATCGAGACCAAACTTAAAATCTCTCCAATTGGCCTGCTATTCCTCTCATCAGTCATCGCTTTCATTGGCCTCACTCTCGCAAGCAGCATGCAGACCTTCACCATCGCAATGGTTGCCCTCGGTATTTATGCTGTAGGTAAAACCTTCTTCTGGCCAACCATGCTGGCTGTGATCGGAGATCGTTTCCCTCACACTGGTGCAGTGGCCATGTCCATCATGGGCGGTATCGGAATGCTATCAGCAGGCCTGATCGGCGGCCCCGGCCTCGGTTATGCGAAAGACCGCTTCGCTGGCGAAGAGCTCAAAAAATCCGATGCGGCCCTCTACCAGGAGTATAAAGCGGAAAAACCATCCACTTTCCTCAACATCCCTGCCACTGCTGCATTCGGCCTCGATGGCAAAAAGTTGGCTGAGGCGAAAGAGGCAAAAGAGAAAACCGATAGCCAGAAAGCCGTGGTTCTTGCTGACCAAAAAGGTGATCGTGCGACTCTCAAAGCCGATTCCTTCATTCCTCTGACGATGGCGGTTATTTACCTTCTGATGTTCCTCTACTTCAAAACCATTGGTGGGTATAAACCGCTGACGGTTGAAGAGGCCACCGGTCAGGCTTAACCTCATCTATAACCCCACTTACCTCAAACGGCGCACCCCACAAAGGTGCGCCGTTTTTCTTTTCTCTTGCCCGACCTCACTCCCAGTTGGTGAACTGTGTGCGGATGGGAAACTTCTCAAATCTTGGCCCGATGCAGAGGAACCGCGTGAAACGCAGTTCCTTGATGGCTGCTTTTCTGGCTCTGGCGGTTTTCCTGTTCCCTGACCTGGCAGTCGCAGCTCCGAAAGTGAATCTCGCCGATGGTTTCGATTTCCCAGTCGGCAAACCCAACGCTGCAAATTACTACAAATCACGGGGACTACGCCTGCGCTCACCGGCTCACTATGGAGAGGACTGGAACGGTCGCGGCGGCGGTAACAGCGATCTGGGAGCTCCCGTTTATTCGGTGGCCGATGGAATCGTGACCTTTGCCTACGACGTCCGAATGGGCTGGGGCAATGTGGCTTTGATTCGGCACGCCTACCGCGACCCTTCAAGCGGCAAAGTCAAATTCATCGATTCGCTTTACGGACACCTCGACAAGATGATGGTGAAAAAAGGCCAGGCGATCAAAAAAGGTCAGCAGGTCGGAACGATCGGCACCAACCGTGGCATGTATCCGGCTCACCTTCACTTTGAAATGCGCCACAATATCAACATCGGGATGCACAGAAATGCCGCTCCATCGACCATGGAGCACTGGGCGGATCCGACCCAATTCATCAATAAATACCGTCGACTAAACCGCGAATGGCGTTCGGTGGCCGTTCCAACCGGCACTTACAAGGAATTCGCCGGTTTCAAGGGCTTGTAAGCCAATTCTAACAGCCCATACGTTTCTACTTTGTCTGTCTTGAAAGTGAAAATTTATACTCTGAAAACCTGCGACTCCTGCCGCAAAGCCATCAAGTGGCTGGTGGAAAACCAGATTCCGTTCGAGGAAATCGCCATCCGAGAGCAACCGCCGAGTCTCGTGGAGCTGGATCGCGCTCTGCAATCCCTCGACGGCAATATCCGCGCGCTTTTCAACACCAGCGGCCAAGAATACCGCTCCCTCAATCTCAAGGAAAAAATCCCGACGCTCACCACCAAGCAAGCCCTTGCACTCCTCGCAGGCAACGGTAACCTCGTAAAAAGACCTTTTCTTGTCTCCCAAACAAACATCTTGGTCGGCTTCAATCCGGCCATCTGGGAAAGCCAACTCAACTAACCTTTTCAACCATGTCCATCGCCAATTCCGCCAACTCCTTCGTCTGTGATCTCGTCGCCTACGAGCCCGGAAAACCCATCGAGGAAACTGCCCGTGAACTCGGGCTGGAGCCTTCGTCCATCATCAAGGTCGCCTCGAATGAAAACCCGCTCGGCCCGTCTCCATTTGCCCAGCAAGCCATGCGTGACGCAATTCCCCAGGCTCACATCTACCCGGATGGTGGCGGCTACAAACTCCGCACCGCCATCGCGAAGAAACTCGGTTTTGACATCTCCAACATCATCCTTGGCAACGGCTCAAACGAAATCATCGAACTGCTCTGTCACACCTTCCTGAACAAAGACGCCGAACTCATCGCTGCGAAACATGCCTTCGTGGTTTACAAACTGATGGCGACTCTGTTCGGAGCGAAATACGTCGAAGTGGACGATCCGAATTTCACACACGACCTCGATGCGATGGCAGCCGCGATCACTCAGGACACCCGTCTCGTTTTCATCGCCAACCCCAACAACCCTACCGGCACGGTTGTCTCCCAGGAGGAGATCGATCGTTTTGTTGAAAACCTGCCCGGACATGTGATCGCAGTGTTTGACGAGGCTTATTTCGAATTCCTCGACACCCCTCCGGATGTTCTCAAACACGTCCGCGCTGGAAAAAACGTCATCGTTCTCCGCACCTGTTCGAAAATCCACGGCCTTGCCGCACTGAGGATCGGTTACGGAATCGCTCCCAAGCCGCTCGCCGAGCTTCTCCAGAAAGCCCGCCAGCCTTTCAACACCAATGCCATCGCACAAGCCGCCGCGCTCGCCGCGCTCGATGATCTTGAGCACATGGAGAAAACCCGGGAAATCAACCGCCAGGGACTCGCTTTCTACGAAAACGCCTTTAAAGAACGCGGGCTCGAGTTCGTTCCCTCGGTTGCGAATTTCATCTTGGTGAAAGTCAGCAACGGCGACCAAGTCTTCAAAGACATGCTCAAAAAAGGCGTCATCGTCCGCGCGATGTCAGGCTACAAACTTCCTGACTGGGTGAGGATTTCCATAGGAACTCCGCAAGAAAATCAACGAGCCCTCGAAGTCCTCGACGAGGTTTTAAATTCTAAACCTTAAACTTTAAATCCCAACAAAGAGGCTAGCGCTCTTCCGACTGATCGCTGATCACTCGGCACTTTCACAACCACGAGACAAATCACAATTTCCGTTTCTTCACCAAATTCCGGGATGAACACGGTTTACTTTCGATGATTTTTCCGCATCCTCCTCGCGTCATGAATTTTTCCGGCATCCATACCGCCCTCATCACCCCTTTCAGAAACGGCAAAGTCGATACCGCCGCCTACAAGTCTCTTATCGAAAGGCAAATTGCGGCTGGTATCACCGGCATCGTCCCGGTCGGTACCACGGGTGAATCTCCAACCCTGGATACTGAGGAACACATCGAAGTCATCAAACTCGCCGTCGAATTTGCAGCAGGCCGCTGCTTGGTCATCGCCGGCACAGGCGCCAATGCCACCGCTGAAGCTATTGAACTCACTCAAGCTGCCGAGGCTGCTGGCGCAAATGGTTCACTCCAGGTTTGCCCCTACTACAACAAACCTTCCCAAGAAGGCCTCTACCTCCATTTCAAAACTATCGCCGCAAACACCTCGCTTCCCATCATGCTTTACAGCGTGCCGGGGAGATCCGGTATCGAAATCGCACCTGAAACCGCTACACGTCTCGCAACCGATTGCACCAACATCACCTCGATCAAAGAAGCGGGTGGCTCGGTGGATCGCGTGAACCTTCTCGTTCAAGCTCTTCCCGATGGTTTCGGCATTCTCTCCGGAGACGATCCGCTTACCCTTCCGTTCATCGCCGCTGGTGCGAACGGTCTGGTTTCCGTGGCTTCCAACCTCATCCCCGAGGTGATGACACAACTCGTCAACCACTGCCTCGCCGGTGAATTTTCCGAAGCACTCACGCTTCACAAACAATACTATCCGCTGATGCGTGGACTCATGTCTCTTGATGTGAATCCGGTCCCAATCAAAACTGCCGTCTCCCTCCAAGGTCACTGCGATTCCGAACTCCGCCTCCCGTTGGCACCGATGTCGGAATCAAACGAATTTGCCCTCCGCGCATTGCTGAAATCCTACGCACTGATCTGAGCCTGCAAGAGCACTCGAATCCCTCAGATTTTCAAGATTCATTCTGCGCTAACCACTCTCCCCTTCAAACTGATAACTAGCAACCTCCCTCCATGTCCCCTAAACTCTTCAATCCCGGTCCCGTAGACGTCTCGCCCGAAACTTTCACCGCCATGTCCCACACAATGATCGGACACCGCGGCAAGGATTTCGAAGATCTCTATGCATCCCTCCAACCCGGCCTCAAAGAAATCTTCGGAACCAACCGCCCCGTTTTCCTCTCCACTTCCTCCGCATGGGGTGTCATGGAAGGATCTCTCCGCAACCTCGCGAAGAAAAAAGTGCTCTGTCTCTGCTGTGGTGCGTTTTCCGACAAATGGTTGGATGTCGCCAAAAAATGCGGATTCGAGGCCGAAGCCATTCAGGTGGAATGGGGACAGGCGATCAGCCCGGAGGTCGTTCGCGCCAGACTCGCGGAGGGCGGCTTTGACACCGTGACCTTCATCCACTCGGAAACCTCCACCGGTGTTCTCAACGACCTCGCTGGTATTGCCGCCGCAGTGAAATCGTTTCCCGACACCATGCTCATCGTCGATACGGTTTCCTCTCTCTCCACCGTGGATATCGACATGGACAAACACGGTATTGACGTCTGCCTTGCTGGTGTCCAGAAAGCCCTCGCACTGCCTCCCGGTCTCGCGCTTTTCGCCGTTTCCGAAGCCGCGATGGAACGTGCCAAATCCAACCCGAACCGCGGTTACTATTTCGACTTCATCGAGTTCGCCAAAAACGATGCCGCGAACAACACTCCGACCACACCGGCCATTTCCCTGCTATTCGGCCTTCAATACATCCTCGGAAAAATTGCCGAAGAAGGTTTCACCGCCCGCAAAGCACGCCATTTGAAAACCAACACCATGATTCGCGAATGGGGAGCGAAACACGGGTTCCAGCTTTTTGCCCCGGAAGGGCATCGTTCATTCGCACTGAACTGCTTCGCCACTCCTGAAACTCTGGACCTCAACGCTTTCATCAAAACCTTGAAGTCGAAATACAACTTCCTGATCAACGGTGGTTACGGCAAAGTCAAGGGCACCACTTTCCGCATCTCCAACATGGGCAACGAAACCGAAGCCACCATGCAGGAACTGATTGACGCCATGGACGATGTTCTAAAGGAAATCTAGAACATCTCCCTAAGCTGGCTTCCTTCTTTCTTGGTGATGAGCGTGTAAACATACTTCTCATTTCCCCAGCAGGCCTTCTCCCATTTTCCTGACTCGCTGATGCTGGGTTTTTCCACAGAGGGAAATTCTCCTTCCACATCATCACGACGGAAAATAATGAGGTGCACAGCGCCGTCTTTTTCACCGAAACAAATCAGGGAGCCTTTGCGTCCATCCACCTCGATTTCACGGCAACCCAGAGACTTCATTTCTTCGAGACCCGGGGGGAATTTCATCCCACCACAGGGTAATTTTTTACCACGCAGATACGTGACCAACTGCACAGCGTCATCGCCTCGTTGTTCCAGAGAAAACCCGGGAGTTTCATAGAGCCCGACAAAGCTCGCTTCCACAGCCTCCAAACTGACCCGGTTGGAACTGGCAAAGGCGACGTTGTTATTTTCGGAACTCTCGCTGAACAGGAATAAGGCCGCCGCGATACCGGCTGCGGCAGATGCGGGAAAACCAAATCGAGCCCAAAGATTCGGTTTCATCTCGATCACTTTGGTGCGCTCCATGGATTCCAGAACTCTCTCTCTCAAACCTTCAGGAACTTTGACCGTCGCAAGGGCATCCACCATGACGCGGTCATTCCCTTGATCCAGTTTCGGGTAATCCGAACTTCCCTGCACCATCGCCAGCAGCACGGTCTCGCGCAACCCCTGCGGCAGCTCAACACGCGCCAGACATTCCGCAAACTCGGCGTCAAACGCACGCTCCTTCATCAGCCACTCGCCAAGTTCACGATCCTTCGTCGCAAGCATCAGTGCTTCCGCGAAATCCTGGTCACCAACATCCGCACCATCCGGGCGGAAGCTATTGAGTATAAATTTAGCTCGTTCTTTATCCATGATGTTTTTTGAAAATTTCCGGGTTCACATCGATCAGATTTTTTGGCGCGCTCGATGGTTCCGCGCTCATTTTTTTCCGCAACATGTCCTTACCACGTGCCAATCTCGACATCACGGTCCCAATTGGGACATCCAGGATTTCGGCGATCTCTTTGTAGCTATGTTGCTGCAAGTAAAACAACGCCAAGGGCGCTCGATACATCTCATCCATTTCTCCTAACAATTCCACTACCCGCTGTCCGTCCATCTGCCGTTCCGCGTTTTCATCGTCTCCACAAGCCTCAGATACATAGTTGTCGCTCAAAGGCTCATCCGAAAATCTCGCCTGTTTGCGACGCTGCCCGAGAAACTCGCGATGCAAGGTCGTGAACAACCATGTCTTCGCCTTGCTGCGATCCCTCAACTGCTCGTTTTTAGCTGCCCAAATACAAAAGGTTTCCTGAACCAAATCGGCAGCATGATCGGGATCACGCGTCAGGGAATACCCGAAGCGATACAGCGCCTCGTAATAGGCATCCACCAACTCTGCGAATTCACTCATGATTTCTTCTA
>CBFGOP010000061.1:0-13776 GCA_965650415.1 uncultured Prosthecobacter sp.
TCAAACGGGTGGTCAGTTGCGAACTGATTCCAGCCGTGGTGGAAGCATCGAAAAAATGGATTCCGGAAAAATTGACCAGAGGGCTTTTCAGCGATCCCCGCTCCACCATCCTGATCGAAGACGGCAGGCACTTTCTGAAAGCGACCGATCAGAAATTCGACATGATCAACGCCGACCTGTTTCTGCCTTACGAACGCGGAGCCGGCAGCCTCTACAGTCTCGAACATTTCAACGTGGTGGCCTCGCGTCTGAATGATGACGGTGTTTTCGTGCAATGGCTTCCGCTCTATCAGCTCACCGAATACGAATTCGGCGTCATCTGCAGAACCATGCTGGAAGCCTTCGGCGACGTGACCCTGTGGCGGAACAATTTCCTGCCCGGCCAGGAAAAGGTCGCCTTGATCGGACGGAAAAAAACCTCGCCCATTTCCCTGCCTTTGGAAAAACCCGAAGCCATGGCCGCTGCGGTCGATGACATGGCTTGGCAAACCACCAGCCCGGATATGTACCGCGTTGCTGCGGAAACCATACCGTTTCTCTACGCAGGAAACCTGACAAAATCGAAACACCTTTTCAGCAACTATCCGATCAACACGGATGACCGCCCGGTGATCGAATACCAAACTCCGAAAACGTTCCGTAAAGTCGCCACAAACGACAAATTCATCTGGTGCGTCGGTCCAAACCTGATCAAGTGGGTTGATCAACTGTTAGAAAACACCCCGACCGACAAAGACCCCATTTGGTCGGGTCATCCGGATTCCACTCAACATCTCATCCGTGCCGGCTTGTCTTTTCACCGCGCGATGGTCAGCAAGGCTCTGGGCGATTATGCGTCAACCGAGACCGAATGGCAGAATTTTGTCAGCCAATGGCGTTTGGGCTCGAAATAATCGACGGAAATTCGAATTAGGCCGCCACACTCGCAACAGCCTGCTTGACACGATAAGGATGCGATCCGAGACTGTCGGTTGCTTGAATCAATAACCCCAATTCATCATGATCCGAAAACACAAACGCATCGTCTTCTTTCTCATCGCATCCACTTTGTTTGCGCTTTTCACATCCAGCTGCGGCACCGTTCGCGGAGTCGGTGAAGATATCGGCAGTCTCGGACGCGGGCTCAAAAAAGCCGCTTCGTAGAATTGTCTGTATCGGGGTCAGTCTGAGCGGCGTTTGGCTTTTTCCATGTGCCGTTCCAGGCGCTTCTCCAAGATCTCGGCCAATTTCTCCTCGCCTACCTGACGATACATCTCGCAGATCCGCTTGTGCAGATCGACTTCGGTTTTGGCACGGAACCAATCGGTCGTTCCCGTATCGACCACGCGCTTGAAAGCCAGCTCGATGTTACGCACGGCCTTGCGCGCCAGCTCCTGATCATTTTTTGTGAATCTGAAGTAATCGTCCGCCAAGGTTTGGAAACCCGTGATCGAACTTCCATATTCCCTGAGTGCGTTTTCATAAATCCGTGAAATCTCTCCCAGAGGATTTTCTTTTTCTCTGGAGAGAATAAACTCGGCTTCGCGGCGTATGCTGTCCGCGACCAAATCCGTCTGCTCGGCAGCCTCGCGATGTTGGCGGCGACGCTCGCGCACCAAATCCTGACGAATATCTTTGAGCTCCGCGTGGGGGAAAATATGTTTGTCCTCAACTTCATTCGCCAGGCCCGACATGCGCGGATTTTCTTTAAACTCCTTACGGATCTGGGCCGTAAAATCCCGCCAGCGTTCCAGAGTGGCGGGATCTTTGGGAGCGCTGGTATATTCAGGACTGCTCTCAAACATGCGATACACGTGTTCCCAGACGATGGGATACGACTTTCCGAATCGAAACGCCGCGAGAATGGCCTTGGAGTAATTCTCGTTGCGTTGCTGGGATTTGAGCAGGTCCCCCAACCAGAAATGACGATGAACCCGGAGCTGCGTTTTTCTGTCCTGGTAATCCCGTGTTGACCACATCCACACCTCCTGCTCGCTGATGGCCTCGCCCGTTTGCGGGTCTTGACCCCGGCCCTGCGAGACACCGCCAATCCTCCCGACTTTGGTGGACCATTCATTCTCATCCAACATGATCGCAGCCCAAGCATGTCCGCCGGCATCTGTCACACCGGACAAACCAAAGGCAGGTATTCCGGTCGCTCTCGCGGTGTTCACGCAGAAATACGTCTGATCTCCGCAAATGCCGCCCTCTTTCAAAATCTGCTCAAGCGTGTATTCATCATAAGGATCCAATCCCTCCACCGCACGTTCCATCAGATACTTCACCGCACCGTAATTCTCTGCCCAGGATTTGCGTCTTTTGCCGCGGAATTCTTTCAGCGCCCAGTCCAATTCCTTCTCGGTCACAGGCGCTGCCACCACGAAAACCAAATCCCTCGCCGAACTGCGATCGATTTTAACATCGAGCAAGTGCTTTTCGTTTTTCTCAACATACCATTGATAACGGAGCTCCGGATCCACGGTGGTATTGCCGCTGTCCTCAGGGGTCGTGTAGGAAATCGTGCGGTCAAACACCAAGGCACAGGCCAGAGCGAGGTTGAAATATTTGGGGGCTAATTTGGGTTCGATATCATGCGATCCCCAAAACCTCGCCAGCAAGGAAAAAGCCGTGGTGAGGTCATCGCGCTCGTTCACAGTGAACAGCAATTCTTCCATCGCCTCGTTGTTGCGAAACATCCAGCGTGCCAGATCGCTCGCGTATGAATACTCGGCAGACTTTTCCCACAAGGATGGTTGCAGCGTGTTCAGCACACGCCAGCGCAACAAATGCTGATAAAACAACTCCTGACTCCATACCGGGTCGTAAGAATCCTGTTCGCTCCCGGCCCGGATGAAATCAATGCTCGCTGACAGCGAACGATACAACTGATCGTGATAAGCCTGCCAATTTGCCTCCTCTATCGTTTTCTCAAGATCCTGATCCAACACCACCACATCCACCGCTTTTTGACCCACCAAAATCCGTGTCTCCATGGGCGGGGGTGGAGCGTCTTCTTTGGGAACGGTTTCCACCACAGGAGCCTCAACCACAGCCGTCTCCGGTGCCTCATTTACCTCTGGATTCACTGGCTCGGACTTCACCACGGATGGCGTCTCTTTCAACTTGGATTGATGCGTTTCAAAAACCGTGGGGCTGTCATCTGGCTCGGAAGCCGGCTGCTCCACACTCTCGGGCTGGCCATGCTTGAGCGGATCGATCCATTTTTTCAGGGAATCGGGAGGATTCATCCAGACACCCACCGCAAGCAGGCCGACAATCACAAACAAGATGGCTATGAAACCTTTCATTTGTGCCATCCAATATCAGCCCGTGTTTCTCGGCAAGATCGCATTTTTTTTATTCCAGCATCTTGAGATTGGCCTCTGCGAAAGCTTTGCCGATGAGTGCGAAAGTTTTGGCGCAGCCCATGTAGTGATAGCCGGCGTTGGAGGCGCCGCGACTCCACATGGCGGCCTCTTCGGGACTGATCAGCTCGGCTTCGAATTTCTTGAGGTATTCCTTTTGCGCCGCTTCGTCCATGGAGCCGTCTTTGTTAGGAGTGTTCTTACCCTTCGCCTTCAGCATTTGAGCCATTTGCTTAATCTTCGCGCGCTTTTCATCGATCGCTGCAAGCTCCACAGGCCAGAACGGTGCGGTTTCAACAGCGGTGACGTTGCCTTGAAATTCCGGCAAGCTTGCCGGTGCCGCCATGGCTTTGCGGAAGGCGACGGTTCCCGCTTTGGCTTCCATGCCATCGACTCCAAGCACGCCGATCACCACCGGCATTTTCGGCACGTTGAGATCCTTGCGAACATCGCGGATCAAATGAGCCATCAACTCGCTGTATTGCGAATAATCGCGAATGCCATCCGGCCCGTTAGGATAGGTATTGCCATCCACCAAATCATTGAACCCTTGGAACCAAATGAACCCGGCGATTTCATAACCTGCGGCGGGATCGTATTCCGGGCAGACGCGTTTTGGATCGGCAAGCACGCTTTTGACGTGGTCGACCATAAACTTGTAAAACCGACCTGTATCCTTCTCCTTCGCGGCTTTTTCCGCCTCGATGTCCTTGCCCCTTTTTTTCATCTCCTCGATCTGGGCTTCGCTGAAAACATAAGGCCCTGCGCTGGGTGGGCGGAACTGGGTATTGAGACTGCGGCCGCCCCATGCGGTTTTGATGATGAGCACCGGTCCTTCAACGGCGGCGTCCATGGTCAGTCCGAAAGTGAACTCGGGGCCGATCTTTCCGCCGTCTTCCGTGGGTTTGGATCCTCTGGCTCCGTAGCCCGCAGTCAGCTTTCCGATGCCTTCGCCATTGGCGTTGCCTTCGTGGTGACCTGTTAGATAAGAAATCCAGACATGATCCGCGACGGCAGGTTTGCCATCCGCCCCACGCATCTGTTTGAGCAGCGGAGCAGTCGCCGGATCATCGCCGATGTAGTCGAAAGTCTCAACGCGCGCATGGCCTTCCATGTTGGATTGGCCTGCAAGGATGAAAACCTTGAGTTTCTTCGCTTGGGCCAGGGAGTGGCTTTGCGTCAAGAGCAGCAAAACGGCGATGAGGTGGAGTGTTTTTTTCATGATCGGATGGAGTTTGGAGAAATCACTTCGTTGGTTGGTATTCTGAACATCTGAGAATACGAGAGTTTTTCAAAAAACTTCGATCTATTCAAAACCACCTGTCCAATAATTTTCTGGCCTGGCCGATAAGCTTGAAAGCCAGCGCACACGGAATGCGTGGGAAATTTCCATGCGTTTGCTACCAGCCCTCTCCGCCACGCTGTGCTTCATCATGCCCTGTGGCGTTAGCGGTACCGAAAAAGATATCCTCGTCGGCGTGAGTTACTTCGCCGGTTGGTGGAAGGAGCTGTCGAACAAATGGCACGGTCAAGGCTGGAAAATCGGTCAGCCCGATTGGCGTCCCGAGTTTCCCGAACGCGTCCCTGCGCTCGGTGAATACAACGAGCAGGCCACGATGGATCGTGAAATCATTTCCGCTCATCGGACGCCGAAACATTCAACAGACCAAGATTCCGCAGAATTTCAACGGTCGCGTGCGATTGGTTGAGTGTGTAAAAATGAATGCCTTTGACGTCTTGATCCAAAAGATCCGCGCATTGTGCTGTAGCGTAGTGAATGCCGATGCGGCGGACGGCGGATTCGGCACCATTGGCCCGGGCGAGCGAGCGCAAAAGTTTCGCAGGAAAGCGCGAGCCAGCGGCGAGATCGGCCATGCGGTTCATGCTGGCAAGACTTGTCAACGGCATGATTCCTGCGAGAATCGGAGCTTGGATGCCAGCGAGTTCGCAGCGATCCCGAAAGTCGAAGAAATCGTGGTTGTCGAAAAAAAGCTGGGTGCAGATGTAGTCCGCTCCGGCGTCGATTTTTGCCTTCAGTCTGTTCATTTCGAGCATGCGGTTTGGCGTACCCGGATGACCTTCGGGAAATCCCGCGACTCCGATACCGAAGTCATGACCGTTCGTTTCTGAGAACCGGCGGATGAACGCGACGAGATCCGCAGCGTGATCGAAATCTCCCTTGGGTGAGTCAGCCGGTGATTTCGGAGCATCCCCACGTAAGGCGAGAATGTTGGAGACACCGGCTTCGGCATAGCTTTCCAAGAGTGTTGAAATTTCCTGCCTGTTGTGGCCGATGCAAGTGAGGTGCGGGATGGTATTCACTTTTCTTTCCCGCAGGAGACGGAGAACCAACCCTCGAGTTTCCTCACGGGTGGTTCCTCCTGCACCGTAAGTGACACTGACGAACGCGGGATCACACAACTGCAACTCGGAAATGGCTACCAAGAGCGCCTGCTCCGCTGCTGCGGATTTCGGCGGGAAAAACTCGAACGAGAATTTCGGATCGTCTCCGGATATGATATCGCGAATGTGCATGACCTGCGTCTCTTTGTTTTCTGTTAGATGGAAATTTTCGCCGCCAAGCGCAGATTGCGTGCCGCCTCGACCATGTTGACGAGCGCGGGTTTCACTTCCGCCCAGCCGCGGGTTTTCAATCCGCAGTCGGGGTTCACCCAGAGGTTGCGCTCGGGGATCACATTCCCGGCTTTTTGCAGGAGCTGCTCGATTTGATTCACGGTCGGAATGCGCGGTGAATGGATGTCATAAACTCCCGGACCGATCTCGTTCGGGTAGTTGAAATTCACGAAGGCATCAAGCAACTCCATGTTCGAACGCGAGGTCTCGATGGTGATCACATCGGCATCCATGTCGGCGATGGCTCCGATGATGTCATTGAATTCGGAGTAGCACATGTGGGTGTGGATTTGTGTCTCGTCCTTCACTCCGCTGGCGGTGATGCGGAAGGATTCGATCGCCCAATCCAGGTATTCCCCCCATTGTGATTTGCGAAGCGGAAGTCCCTCACGCAAGGCGGCTTCGTCGATCTGTATCACGCGTATGCCCGCAGCTTCCAGATCCCGCACCTCATCGCGAATCGCCAAGGCCAACTGCTTGCACGAGACCGAGCGTGGTTGATCGTCTCGCACGAATGACCAGTTGAGGATGGTGACCGGACCGGTCAACATGCCCTTCATCGGATTTTTTGTCAGCGACTGCGCGTAGCTGATCCACTCGACGGTCATCGGGCGTGGTCGCGTGATATCACCGAACAGGATGGGCGGTTTCACACAGCGCGTGCCATAAGACTGCACCCAACCGAACTGGCTGAACACATAGCCATCGAGCTGCTCGCCAAAGTATTCCACCATGTCATTACGCTCGAATTCGCCATGCACCGGCATGTCGATGCCGATTTCGTCCTGCCAAGCGACGCACTTGCGGGTCTCCTCTTTGAGGAATTCATGATAGTCCGAATGGCTGATATCGCCCTTTTTCCACTTCGCTCGGGCGGCGCGGACTTCCGCTGTCTGCGGGAAGGATCCGATGCTTGTGGTCGGGAAAAGCGGTAGGTTGAACTTGCTGCGCTGGAGTTTTTGGCGGATCGGAAACGCGGAGGCACGCTTGCTGTCGGCGGGTGTGATTGCGGCAAGACGGGACTTTACGGTCGGGTTGTGAATGCGCTCGCTCTCGCTGCGGCGCTCCCGGCTTGCGCGGTTCGCCTCGAGTGCCGTGGCATCTCCATTTCCGGAGAGCAGATGGCTCAGTGCCACGATCTCCACCAGTTTCTCATCTGCGAAGGCAAGCCAATCCTTGATCTCGGGATCGAGTTTCCTCTCGCTGGCCAAGGTAACCGGCGTGTGAATCAGCGAACAGGATGCCGAAATCCAAAGTCGGTCGATGCCGATCTTTGCCTTGGCTTTTCCGAGAAGTGCCAATGATGCGTCGAAATGGTTTTTCCAGATATTGCGTCCATCGACAACGCCGAGTGAGAGGATTTTTTCCGGAGGAAAAGCCGCGAGAAGCGTATCGACTTCCGACTCCCCGCGCACCGCATCGTAATGCAACGCGGCAACGGGAAGACTGAGGAAAAGAGGAAGGTTGTCGCGAAGTTCTCCGAAGTACGATGCGAGTAGTAATTTCGCCGAGCCAGCGGCTTTGGCAAGACGGCCGTAGCTTGCGGCAAAACATTCCTTCTGGCGGGCATCGAGATCCAGCGCGAGAACCGGCTCATCGATTTGAATCCACCGCGCACCCTCGGCGGCGAGTTTCGCGATCACCTCCTCATAAACAGGCAGAAGGCGGTCGAGCAGCTCGAAGCGATCGAAATCCGGATTTGCGGAGTCCTGAACCTTGCCGAGCGTAAGGTAGGTGACTGGACCGATGAGCACGGGCTTCGCGTTCAGACCGAGCGCTTTCGCTTCGTTGAACTCGTCGAAAACCTTGGTGTCGGAAAGTTTGAATTCCGTATCCGCCCGGAATTCAGGGACGATGTAGTGGTAGTTCGTATCAAACCACTTCGTCATTTCACTGGCGAATCCGCTGCTTGCACAGTTACCGCTGCAGCAGGATTCCTCTCCGGAATCGCGGCTGCCACGGGCGATCTGGAAACGGGTGGCAAGACCCGCATGTTTCCCATCCCAATCGAAACGGGCGGGAACATTTCCGAACAGGCAACTGGCATCCAGCACCTGATCGTAAAAAGAGAAATCGTTGCAGGGAATCAGATCGATTCCGGCGGCCGCCTGTTTGAGCCAGTTGCGCTTGCGGATTTCACGACCCACCGCTTCCAGCGCGGGACGTGGAATTTCGCCTTTCCAGTAAAGTTCGGTGGCTTTCTTCAGTTCACGCTGCTCGCCAATGCGCGGATAGCCCAAAATTTGTGTGTGTGGTTTGCTCATACCCCACCAATATAGATCGGAGCTGAATATGCAGGTAGCTCATTGTTTTTATGTTTGTCATTCAAAAAACGAATGATCATTTTGAGCTCATGCTCGAACTTCGCCACCTACGTTCCGTCGTCGCCATTGCCGAAACGGGCAGTATTTCAAAAGCGGGCAAGCGCCTGAATCTTTCCCAACCCGCACTTTCCCATCAGATGAAAGCACTGGAGGATTATCTGGGCACTGAACTTTTCGAGCGCAAAAGCAATCCGCTGCGTTTGAGTCATTCCGGCCAGCGCCTCCTGGCCAGTGCCTACGAGGTCGAGAAACTGGTCATGCAGTGCGAGCGCGATATCGCCCGCATTGCCGACGGCAAGGCCGGACAACTCAGGATCGCGGTGGAATGTCATTCTTGTTTCGACTGGTTGATGCCGAGCATGGATGCGTTCCGTGAAGGCTGGCCCGAGGTGGAGATGGATCTCGTCTCTGGATTCCAGCCGGATCCCGTTGGCCTGTTGTTGGAGGACAAGGCGGATCTTGTGATTGTTTCCCAAGCGCGGTCCCGAGCGGGTGTGAAATTCCATCCGCTGTTTCGCTATGAAGTCCTCGCGCTGTTGGCGAAACATCATCCTTTTGTCAAAAAAACCTATCTGACCGCCAAGGATTTTGAAAAAGAGACCTTGGTGACTTATCCGATTCCAGATGAGCGGATTGATGTCATTAGGGAAATTTTGCAGCCGGCAGGAATCGAACCTCCGAGGCGGAAAACCGAACTGACGGTCGCGATCCTGCAGCTGGTTGCGAGCCATCGGGCGATTGCCGCGATGCCCAGTTGGGCGGTGCAGCCGTATTTGGAAAAAAGCTATGTGGTTTCACGACCCATCAGGAAAACCGGGCTGTTCGCAAATCTATATGCCGCTACGACAGCGGAGAAGTCGTCCTCGGTGTACATGACCGAGTTTCTCGACACGATGCGCAGGATCAGTTTTTCCACACTCAAAGGAATCGAACCGGTGAGTTGATAAAGCCGCCTTACAAATTCCGACATCTTGTGCAGGAATGCTTGATCGATTTCCAAAATTTCACAGGTACGCTCTGCGAATCTCACATTTCGGTGGTGCTTTTTTCTCTGAACTTACTATTCCAACTTCAAACACAAGCTCATGAAAACCCCATTTCCCACTCTCGTGGCCGGCTGCCTTGCCATCACCTTATTTCTTGGTGACCATTCCCTCGCCCGCACATGGACCAGCTCGGATGGGAAAAGCTCGTTCGAGGGAGATCTCATTTCATACAACGCCACCACCGGTGAAGTGACGGTGAATCGCGGAGGCAAACCGCTCACCTTCAAACAGGAGCTGCTCTCCGGCGCTGACATCACATTTCTTAAAAGCCAACAAACCGCTCCGGCAGCAGAGCCGGCAAAACCCACGCCTACCAAACCTGCGCCTACAAGCCGACCAACTACCCCCCCGGCCACCACCAACGCTCCGGCAAATCCGAATGAGATCGAATTCCTGCCCGGCCCGAAAGCCAACGACAAAAAACCCTGGACCATAAAAACCTTCGGACCCGTCGGCATCGGCATCACGCTCGAAAAGGATTTCGTGATGAAAATCAAAAACGTGGAAGCGGGTTCGCCAGCCGAAAAAACCGGCAAACTCCAGGCAGGCCAGATCATCGAGAGCATCAACGGTATCAAACTTTCGACCAATCAGGATCCGCGTCAGGCATTGGCGAAAATCATCACCGATGCGGAAGCCAAAGATGGTCAGATCAACCTCCAGATCCAGGGCTCGGGACCGGTGCTCGTGGAAATTCCCGTGCTCGGCAGTTACAGCCCGACCTGGCCGCTGAATTGCCCGAAATCGGACAAGATCGTCCGCAATCTGGCCGATCGCCTGGCGCAAAACGGAAAAGAGGCATGGGGCTCCGTGCTGTTCCTGCTCTCCACGGGTGAGGAAAAGGATCTCGATGTGGTTCGCGGTTGGATGAAAGAAAGGAAAGAAATCGGGCCTCACAACTGGGCTATCGGCGTTCAAGGGATGGGAGTCTGCGAATACTATCTCAGAACCGGTGATGCCTCGGTTCTTCCCATGATCCAGAAAGGTGCCGACCACCTTCGCGACACCATCTACAACGGCGCGTGGTCCGGCAGAGGTGCTTCATTCAATTATCAAAGCGGAGGACATTTGAATGCTGCCGGCGTGCACTGTCTCACCTTTCTGATGCTGGCAAAAACCTGCGGAGTCAATGTGGACGAACAAACCCTGCAGACCAGCCTTGCACACTTTTTTGCCTACTCCGGCAAAGGCAGCGTACCCTATGGCGACTTCACGCCAAAAGCCGGTTACAACGATTGCAACGGTAAGACTGGCGGGCTGGCAATGGCGATGGCGGCAGCCGCACGTTTGACTCCCAACGGAGAAAACTCGATCTACGCCGAGGCAGCGCAGATCAATGCCATGAAAAGTTACTACGGCACCAATGCCTACCACATGGGTCACACCGGTGGTGGAATCGGTGAAGCGTGGAAGTCGACCTCGATGGGATTGATGACCGAGAAACGCCCGGCGCAATACCGTCAATACATGGATGCCAGAAAATGGATTCTGGAACTCTCTCGCCGATTCAACGGCGGCATCGGAATCGGTGGAGGAATGGAAGGCAATTACGATGTTGCTGTTGGCGAAAAATCCATCGATTGGGGAACTTTCTTCGCACTGAACTACACCCTTCCACGGAAGCATCTGCATATGTATGGCGCTCCTCTGAGCAAATTTGCAAAAACCCATCCATTGCCCGAGCGGCCCGAAGAAACCACCGCAGCCGACGACGCATACAACTCTCCCTATCCGGTTCCCGGCGGACCATGGAGCAAAGAGGATATTCAAAAGGAAACCATCCTCCAGCACGCGGGAGGCGCGGTCGCCAAACTTCTCAAGAGCGACAAGCTTACCGATGAAGACCTCAAGACCTACCTTCATCATCCGGAAATCACCCACCGTTTCGATGCGAAGGACGCAATGTTGCGACTGGGCAAGGATGATATGCTTCTGGAAATTTTGCGTTCGCAAGACACGAGATTGCGGCACGCCGGCGTCATGGCGCTGCATGAACTTTTCGGAACCTGGAGACCCAGCACGGATCAGCAGAAAGCAAGAGTCACACCTGAGATGATGGCTGAGGTTGATAAGATCATTAGAAATCCTGAGGAATCCCCGTTCACCAAAAGATGGACAATCGGTCTTTTGATACACCTCGATATCCAGAAATTGCGTGGCTATCGCGAGCTTCTCGTGAAGTTGATCGAAGACCCTTTGACTCAGGAAGCCGCGATCAGCGCCAGCACGGAACTCTATACCGACCCGGAAAGCTACAAGATCATTTTCCCCCCAACCATCAAGGCTATCGCCGAGGCGACCAGTTACTCCATGGCCATCATGCGCTGCCGCGTGATCACCGATGCACTGGCGGAAGCGAGCCCGGAAATTCAAGCCTACGGCCTGGAAAAACTGAAACAGGTTTATCTAACACAACCGGACAAGCTCATCAGTGAAAAGAGCGTTTACGTCATACCCGATGGCGCGTCCGCGAAAAGGAAAGCCATTGCCACCTCGCTCGCGTTCTCCGACGAAGGAAAGGAATTTGTGAAATTGGTGCCCAAAGAAACCCTGAAGTCCCTGATCAGCGGCAAAAAAGAGGATATGTATCAATTCAGTGGCAAATTCACACCGAACGACAAAATCGCCGGCACCTGGCACTGGTGTGTCTGGCCGCCGCCGAAAACCCCTGACCAAGTGGAACAACGGATTCTGGAATGGGTCGAACCCTTGGCTAAAGAAAAACCGATCCGACTCAAAGAAACCAAAGACACCCTGGTTCTCGGTCCAGACGGCAAGGTTATTAAATCCAATTATCACAAGGAATTCGAATTCTGGTCCGGCGACATGCTAGTCAGCAATGCCAGGGGAACCGCGCATAAGATGAGACTCTTTGAAACGAAACATGGCATCGACTTCCTGATCATCGAACTCCACGAACTGGATCGCAACATGAAGGAAGAGGAACCGGATGCGACTAAAACCGACGATGCGGCGCCCGTGAAAAAAACTCCAGAGCAGATGCATCCCGGCTATAACATCTATATCCGGGAGGGACATGGCTATCTGGAGAAATGAGTTCAGGTGATGGTAATCGAGTGGAGTGAAATCCAGAAAAAACTCGGCATTCCCATCGGGCTGATCAACAGCAGCTGCGGTGGCACCCTCACCGCTGCGGACTTATTCGTCGAAGGTGTAAATTACGGTATCGAGCCAGACACTATATTAACTTCGAACGAACATCCGGTTACCGGTGATTTTGAGATCCGCACAGCCGAGAGGTTTTGTATTGCCTCTAGAGCATTTCAGACAAAGGCGTACCCGCAATGAGCGAACCACCCAGCTGCGTCGCGAACAGAAACTTCATCAAGAGCCATACGGATGGCACCAAGGAGTGAATCTGCGCAACGAGCCTGGGCTTTTCGCAGCAGTCCTTTTGCTTTGCTCCACATCAATTCGATTGGGTTGAGGTCTGGAGAATAAGCAGGGAGAAACTGCACATCCGCGCCGACGCTTTGGATGACATCGAGTGCTTTGGAGCTCTTATGTGCGGAAAGATTGTCCATGATCACGATGTCACCTGGCCGCAGCTTGGGCAGAAGGATCTCTCTGACGTATTGATGAAAAATCTCGGCGTTGGTCGCCCCTCCAATGGTCATGCAAGCGCTTGATCCGTCGATGCGAATGGAAGAAATCATGGTGGTCGACTGTCACCTTCCGCAAGGTGCTGCTGCATGTAGCCTCTGGCTTTTGGGGCTGCGTCCTCTCAGTCGAGTCATATTGGTCTTCGCTCCAGATTCATCGATGAAAACCAGTTTGGATGGATCGAGGTTACCTTGGTTTTGCATCCAGATCTTCCTTGCTATTGCAATCTCTTCGAGATCTTGCTCGCTGGCCCGCAGCGTCTTTTTTTATATGTGATGCCCATCTCCTTGAGGACATAGTGGATGGCTTGAATCGTACAAAACAATCCGAGCCTCTGGCCAATCTCCTCAAGGGTGAGATCGGGTTGCTCTTCGATAAGCTCAGTCAGGCGTTGGCGATGACATCAAGTAATCTTGGGCTTGCGGCCGCAGTTCTTATACTCGGCCCAATATCGCCCAACTCACGGCGTTGCCTGAGGAGCTTTTTGACAAACTCAACTGATACGCAGAATCGTTGAGCCACTGCTTGTTGACTGATGCCTCCTTGGTCATACGCATCAATGATGCGTCAGCGTAAATCGATGGATAGTGGTTTGGCCATCCACGAGCATTTCTTGTCTACGCACAAAAGTACAGGCCTTTTAGGTGCATCTTTATTTAAAGTGCTCTAATTGAAGGATTCCGACATCCGTATGGTTGGTTTCCGGAAAGTCACTCCGTCATTGCGCTTCAAGCGGGATGTTGTCACCCACATCCAAAATGGCTTGTGGGCTCTGTTGCTGAAGCTCGTGCTGAGCGCCTGCGC
>CBFGOP010000062.1:0-13225 GCA_965650415.1 uncultured Prosthecobacter sp.
TCTGTGAAGGAAATTCCGCCGATTTGTGAAGGCACGCCGGTGAAGGAGAATTCGAAGACGTCGTCGCCGATGCCGATGGCCTCGAAGGTTTGCGAGCCTTGATAGGAATTGAGAACCGAGATGCCCATTTTGGACATGATTTTCAGCAAGCCTTTTTCAAGGGCTTTGCGATAGTTCGACATCGCTTTTTGCGGGGTCATGCCTTCGCCGAGTTTGTCTTTGCCTTGGTCGGCGGCGACGAGTTGGCGAACCGTGGCGTAGCCGAGGTAAGGAACAATCGCGGTAGCACCGAAGCTGAAAAGGCAGGCGATTTGATGGACATCACGGGCCTCGCCGGTTTCGACGACAAGGGAGGCGCGCATGCGTTTGCGGATGCGGTTGAGGTGGTGATGGATGGTGCCGGTGGCGAGAAGCGCCGGGATGGGCACGCGTTTTTCAGAAGTTGCGCGATCCGAGAGGATGATGATGGAGTTTTTGTTATTCACCGCACTCTCGGCTTCGTTGCAGAGCTCATCGAGGCGGGCTTTGAGACCGTCTTTGCCAGCGGCGACGTCCCAGGTGCAATCCAGCACTTGCGATGGGAAACCGTGTTCCGCCATGTGAGTGATTTTTTCCAACTGATGTTCGAAAAGAATCGCGGAATCGAGAGAGATGGAGTTGCAGTGAGCCGGAGTTTCATCTAACAGATTTCGCTCAGGGCCGAGACCGGCACCGATGGACATGACCGCCCATTCGCGGATCGGGTCGATGGGTGGGTTGGTGACCTGGGCGAAGCGTTGTTTGAAATAGGTGTAAAGCAATCGCGGGTAGCTGGAGAGGATGGCGAGCGGAATGTCGTCGCCCATGGAGAACACGGCTTCCTGCGCGCCCTTGATCATGGGTGGGAACACCATGTCGAGTTCTTCGAGAGAAATCGCGTTGGCGACCTGGCGGCGCGCGAGGTCTAGGCTGTCGAATTCGATTTCCGGAACGTGAGCGGAAGGCGAAATGAACTTGCGGAGATCGAGGCGGTTTTCATCGATCCAACGGCGGTAAGGTTTCTGGCGAGCGAGTTCTTCTTTGATTTCGTGATCGTGTTTCAGGGTTCCGTTGGAAGTATCGGCGGAAAGCATTTGGCCGGGGCCGAGGCGGCCTTTGCGGATGACGTTGGCATCGTCGAAAATGACAGCGCCTGCTTCGGAGCCGATGTAGAGGAAACCGTCTGCGGTGACTTTGTAACGCGAAGGGCGGAGGCCGTTGCGGTCGAGGGAGGCGCAGAGTTTCGTGCCGTCGGTGAAGACGAGACCGGCGGGGCCGTCCCATGGCTCGGAGAACGAGCGGATGTATTGATAGAAGGCGCGGAGTTCGTCGGAAATTTCCTCGTCGTTGCGGTAGGCCGGTGGAACCAACATGCACATTGCGTGCTCGGGTGAGCGACCGGAAAGGATGAGGAGTTCGAGGCAGTGATCGAGCGATGCGGAATCCGATTCACCATGGCGGATGAGGTTTTTCACCAGATCGATTTCATCGCCCCAGACGGGAGATTCGAAAAACTCTTCGCGTGAGGTCATCCAGTTGCGGTTGCCTTCGACCGTGTTGATTTCGCCGTTATGGCACATCATACGGAACGGTTGTCCGAGCGGCCATGCGGGGAAGGTGTTGGTGGAGAAACGTTGGTGATAGAGACAGATCGCGGTTTCGAAATCAGGGTTTGTTAGATCGGCATAGAAAGCGCGCAATGCGGCCGGCATCGCGAGGGCTTTGTAGGAGATCAAACGATTGGAGAACGACGGCATGTAGAAGCCGTGGATTTCGGTGGTCGCGTGTTCGATTTCGCGGCGGCAGAGGTAGAGTTTGCGCTCGAAATCGAGCGCGTCCATGCCATCGGGTTTGAGCATGATGAGATGCTCGATGTCCGGACGGGATTTCTGGGCGATTTTTCCGAGGGCATCGATGTTGACCGGAACTTGGCGCCAACCGATGGCGGAAATGTTGCGTTTGGCGATGACTTCCGCGGCGATTTTTTTGATCGATGCGGTTTGTGCATCATTTCCCGCAGGGAAGAAAAACACGCCGACGGCGAGGTCTGCGGGGTTGGAAACCTTGTGGCCGAGGGCTTCGGCGGCTTTGGTGAATAGTGGGAAAGGGATTTGGGAAAGGATGCCCGAGCCGTCACCGGTTTTCATGTCGGCATCGACCGCGCCACGGTGGGTCATGCAGGAAACCGAGGTCAGGGCGTGATCGAGCACGGTAAACGAACGTTTCCCTTCAAGGTGGGCGATGGCGCCCATGCCGCAGTTGTCGTGTTCGTTGGAGAGACTGTGCAGAGAGCCAGAGACGAGGGGAGTGCTGGAATGGTAGAAGGGATTGGTCATGTGAGCGGGCGGGAAATAAAGAACAGGTATGGCGATGGGACAAGCAGGAATTGTGCGCGGGAAGGCTCAAATCCACGAAACCACGTGGGTTTCTACGGGGATTACGGGGAAAAATAGCACCGTGAGCTCCGGTCGGCGTTTTTTTGGACGGGACGGGTCAATTTTTGACCTTGAGCGCGCGGACTTGCTTCAGCCATTCGGTTTCCTCGGGGGTGATTGAGGCGTTCTTGTAATCGGGATCAGGCAGATACCAGGGTTGTTTTTCGTAAAAGGCCTTGAGTTCCTTGTTTTTGAAGACGTAACCGCGCCGGGCGTAGGGAAGATTTTCGAGGACTTTGCGGGTGAATTCGTCTTTGAGTTCCTGTTCGCTGACATAGGGGTAATCCTGCAGAGATAGTGTGAGGGATTTGGAATCGATGATTTCACCACGTGGAAGCAATCGATTCGCGAAAAGGGAGAGTTCTCCCTTGGGTTGGAAGTTTTTGGCGTGGAAGGTCATGCTGCCGTGGTGTTGGCAGACGGTAAGCACTTTGGATGTCTCTCCGGTCATTTCGTTCGTGACGTTTTCCATAGCGATTTTGACACGACCTTCGGATTTCCATGAGTCGAGGTTATCGAAGAATGTCTGAGTGATGTGGTATTGCTGGAATTCTCCCAGATCGATGATGAGGGTGAAGTCGTCGATTTGTTTGTTCGCCCAGCGGAGAGCGGGGGTGAGAAGGTAGTCGATCGATGTTGAAGTGGCAATGCCTCCAGAGATGTAATAATCGTAGGTGTGGACAATGCGGGTATCTCCGGAAGGAAAGGTGGCGGGGAAGTGATAGACGAAGTAGTAACCAAGGTTCTCGGTCTTGGGTTGTTTCTTACTGAGTAATTTTTGTTCCAAGTCCTCTAGAGTGTAGAGAGCTTTTTTATTATCATGTTTTTTGTAGACGGGAGTGAGCAGTGAGACCCGGTGTGGAATGGATTGATCATTGATTTTCACCGTGAAGTTCTCGATGTAGCGATGTTCGCCATCACGTGGAGATCTGTTCGCATCGCCTTCTGGAGAGTCGGCCTCAAATCCCATGAGAATCGTCTTTTCCTTTCCCGGATTGTGAAAGGTGTAGTCCACCGTGATGCTGACTTTGTTGTCCTTGATCCGTTTGATGCTTAGGATTTCCTTTTTGACCGAGATGTCGGTTTCCTGCAGGGGGATGATATGATTTCCACTGGCGAAATAGGAGCTGTCGTTGGCGAGAGCGGGGGTTAGGAAGCCCAGGGAGAGGAGGCTGATGAGCGAGAGCTTCATGGTCTCGAGAATAGCGATGCCGGCTGTTTTGTCGAATAGGGAGATATGGCTGTGCTCTGCAGGTGTCTGACGTTGCGGCGGATTGCATCAGCCATGTCATCATTACGAGCAAAGTAATCCATTGCGTGTGCATGTAGTATGGCTTGGCGGATCCAATCCGCCGCCACGCTTACAAACCGTGCTGGGCTTTGACTTGCTCGATTTCTTCGGTGAGTGAAGACCAACGGGTGTAGGCGAGTTCGAGGGTCTTGGTGACTTTCTCGACGGCGTTGGTGGTTTGGCGAAGTTTCTCGGGGTCGGATGAAATGTCCGGATTGGAGAGGGCGGCGGTCAGGGTGGCTTGGGCTCCTTCCTGTTCGGCGATTTTTGCCTCCAAGTTGGACAATTCGGTTTCCAAAGGGGTGAGAATTTTGGTGCGGGCTTCGCGGGCCTGGGCTTCGAGTCGGCGCTGATCCTTGCGGTTCACACCGGTAGATGTTTCCTCCGGTCGTTTTGTCAAAACGACCCTACCGACCTCCGCATCTGCCGTGGTGGCGGGGGGCTTGCGGGACGGGGTGGTGCCGTTGGATTTTTCCTCGGCTTTTTTGTCGAGGTAGTAGGCGATGTTACCATGGAACAGGCGGGGTTCTTCGCCGGGACGGAATTCGAGGGTTTTGGTGACGAGGGGATCGAGGAAGTCCCGGTTGTGGGAGACGATCATCACGCTGCCGGGGTAGTCGATCAACGCCCGCTGGAGCACGCCTTGCGATTGCATGTCGAGGTGGTTGGTCGGCTCGTCGAGGATGAGGAAGTTGGCGGGCTTGAGAAGCATGCAGACGAGGGCGACGCGTGAGCGTTCGCCACCGGAGAGGACACCGATTTTCTTGAACACGTCGTCGCCAGTGAAAAGGAAGCAGCCTAGGAGGTTGCGGACGTGGGGCATGGCATCGCGGGAAGCGACGGCTTGGACGGTTTCGACAATGGTGAGATCCGGGTCGAGTTCGTCCGCGTGGTTTTGGGAGAAGAACGATGGCGCGACGTTGTGGCCGAGAGTGACCTTGCCGTTGTCGGGTGCCTCTTGGGCGGTGACGAGTCGGCAGAAAGTGGATTTACCCGCACCATTGGGACCGACGATCGCGAATTTCTCGCCTTTGTTGATCTCGAAATCGAAGCGGTCAAAGATCCGCAGTTTGCCGTAGGATTTGGAGATCGCTTCCATTTTCGCGACCGTGTGACCGGAGTTTGGTGGAGGCGGGAATTTGAAATTCATCACCGCATCGGCGCGCTCGGGTTCCGGGATGCGCTCGATTTTGGCAAGCATTTTGACGCGGGACTGGACGAGGGTCGCTTTGGCTGCCGAGGCGCGGAAGCGGTCGATGAAACGCTGGATCTCGTTGATCTCGCGTTGTTGTGAGGTGTATTGCTTGAGCTGGATTTCCTTGCGTAGGACCGACTCTCTTTCGAAGTAAGAAAAGTTTCCGGCGTATTCCTCCGCACGTCCGTGGGCGAAGGCGATGGTGCGGGTGCAAAGGGTGTCCAAGAGGGCGCGGTCGTGCGAAATGAGCAGAATGGCGCCGGGGTAGTTGACGAGGTATTGCTCGACCCAGATCTGTGTTTCGATGTCGAGGTGGTTGGTGGGCTCGTCGAGCAGCAGGACTTCGGGTTGTTGGAGGAAAAGTTTCGCCATGGCGATCCGCATTTGCCAGCCACCGGAGAATTCCGAGCAATCGCGGGTGAAGTCCTTTTCCTGGAAACCGAGGCCTTTGAGAACCGATTCGATTTTCGGTTTCATCAATGACGGATCGTTGGCGTAGAGCTGGAGTTCCAGTTCTCCGATTTCTTCTAACAGATCTCCGTAAGGTGAGGAGCGGGGATCGAGTTTGACGAGTTCGTCGGAAAGGCGGTCGACTTTTTCCTTGAGGGCCATGATTTCCCCGAAGGCGGATTCGGTTTCCTCCCAGAGGGTGCGGCCTCGGACGTGGATGCCTTCCTGGGGGAGGTAGCCGATTTTCGCGCTCTTGGGTTTGTTGATCTGTCCGCCGGATGGTGGGATGATTCCGGCGATGCATTTCATCAGGGTCGATTTCCCGGCGCCGTTGTGACCGGCGAAGGCGATGCGCTCGCGTGGAAGGACGGAGAAAGAGAGGTCGTTAAAGAGAACGCGAGGGCCGAATTCGACACGGAGTGACTGGACTGAAATCATGGAACGCGCGTAGGGTGCATTTCCAGAGAGATAGGTCAAGCAGTGGCAGCCTAAAACGTCCGAATCGATGACAGACCGCCGTCGGGGTGGAGGATTTGGCCGGTGAGGAAGGCTGAGGAATCGGAGAGGAGGAAGGCGGCGAGTTCGGCGATGTGGTCGGGATTGCCGATGGCTTGGAGGGGGTGACGCTTTTCAGATGCCTCGCGTTTGGCCTCGCTGTTGAGGAGGTTGGAGGCGAGAGGGGTGTCGGTCAGGGAAGGGGCGATGGCGTTGACGCGGATTTTCGGGGCGAGCTCGGCGGCGAGTGATTTTGTTAGACCCTCGACCGCGGCTTTGGCGGCAGAGATGGAGGCGTGGAAAGACATGCCTTGGGCAACCGCGATGGTGGAAAAGAGAACGATGGAGGCTGAGTTGGATTTTTTCAGCGCGGGCAAGGCTTGTTGGATCACTTGAGCGGCACCGAGGCAGTTGATTTGGAAATCGCGGAGAAAATCCTCGCGAGTGAGGCGGTGGAAGGGTTTGAGCGTGATGGTGCCGGGGCAGTAGATCAGGCCGTCGAGTGTATCAGGTAAGACGAGTTCGCCTAGATTTTCCGCATCAAAAGCTTGGGGCGGGATGCCGAGGGTGTTGAGTTGGTCGGAAGAACGTGAGGCCGCGGTGATCTGATGACCTTGTTGCTTGAGGAGTCTTGCTGTGGCGAGACCGATGCCGGAGTTGCCGCCGATGAGTAGGATGTTTTTGGACATGGCTGTTAAGTCTCAAGGTCTTAAAGTCGGAATGTCCCAAAGTCAAAAAAGTGTTTTGACGGGATGTTGAGATCAAGGGGTTACAAACCCCTTCTCCATAGGGGACGGATCTCCTGAAGCGGGTTGAGGACGAAGGGTCGCTCTTCAATGCGCGGGTGGGGGAGTTCGAGTTCTGGATGTTGGAGAGAGATGTCGCCGAAAAGCAGGATGTCGACATCGATGACGCGTGGGGCGTTGCGCACGGGGTTGGCTTCGCGACCGAGTTTTTTTTCGATGGCCTGGGTGAGGCGGAGGAGTTCGAGCGGATCCTCTCCGGAGAAATGGAAGTCCACTGCGGTGTTGAGGAAACGTGGGGAATCCGGCGGGCAGTTCTGTGGCTCGGTGTCGTAGAGCGAGGCTGTTAGAAAAGTTTCATCCTGTGTTGCGATCTTTCGCAATTCCTCAATCGCAGCAGCGATGTTGGCTTCACGGTTTCCGAGGTTCGAGCCGAGAGCAATGGCGACGCGTGGCATGGGAATAAATAACGCGTGGGCAGATCAATCGGCCAGATTGTACAGTTTCGCAATATCGTAGCTTTCCTGCACGCGTTCGTTTGCAGCCTTCACCTCTGATGACGGCACGACCAGCGGACGGGTGCCGCCGTAGAACTCGATGGTATGGAACTCGGGAGGGTTTTCCGAGTATAGCAACTCATGTGCGTGTTTGAGACTGGTAACTTCGGTGCCGTTGATTTTCTTCACAGCCAGACCGGTGAAATTTTCCATCTGGGAATTGACTGAGTCGGGTTGGATTTGGGTGAGAATGACAATGTCTTTCTTTTCCTGGAAAATACCTTTCGAAACGTAGTCGCTGTAAAGCCTGCGAACCGTGACATCGGAGAATTTGGAGGCGGCGAAAAGATTGGTGTCGAGCGGTTGGAAAACGAGACCGGCAAAAACAATGTAACGCGGCTTGGCCTCATAGCGGATCGCATACATCTGCGCGGCGGGCAGGGTTTTCAGAGTCATTTCGACATCGAGTTCGCTGCCGTTTCTGAGAACTTTGACGGAGACTTTGTCGCCGGTGAATTTCCTCTCGACGATTTCCGCCAGATTGACCTTTTCTCCATCGATCAGGACCTGACCTGCGGAATCCACTTTGCTGCCATCGAGTGAGATGAGGATGTCACCCGCTTTGAGGTATCCATCGGCAGAACTGGTGGGAGTGACCTTGGTGATCAGGACACCCATGTCGTTGTTGGGCAAACCCAGCGCTTTGCGCATCGCGGGATTGTGGAGGGGAAATTCGTTGATTCCGAGCTCGGCATAGAAATCGTATTTGCCGTCCTCGATATCGGTGACGAAACGTTTCACCACAGGTGTGGGAATGATGTAGCCTGTGTTGTCCGCTTGACGAAGTCCCTGGAAGGCGACGCCAACGACTTTTCCATCCTGCAACACAGGTCCACCGGAGTTTCCGGGGTTGATGGCGGCATCAATTTGAACCACCAGATGGGAGTCGGCGCGGCTGTGAGAGTAGGGTTGGAAATCGATGCGAGAGACGATGCCTTTGGTGACAGACAGGCGTGAGCCGCCGACGGGGTAACCGATGACGGTGACTTCGGATTCGAGTTGAGGAACCTCGCCGAAAGAGAAAACGGGAAATTCTTTGAAATCCGAAAAGTCCTCAAGTGAGAGGAGAGCCAGATCGCAATCGTGAGCGATATGCTCGACCTTCGCAGGATATTTTTTGGGGCTGCCGTGGACGGTGACAAGGATGCGTTGTTGGTTGGAGACGACGTGGGCGTTGGTGAGGATTTGGTTTTCTCCGACAATGAATCCTGTGCCGATGCCTCCGCTGAACCGGCCGGAGTTCCATGGAGTGTTGTAGTCGGGCGTCTGGGTGGCCACCTCAATGCGCAGAACCGAACGATAGATCGCGGATCCATTGGTGGGTTTTTCCTGAGCATGTAGGAAAGGCAAACTGATGAAGGCGAATGCGAGAAAGAGACGGATCATGTCGAGCTGGACGCTAATCGCACTTGTCTGGAGTGCAAAGGGGAAAGTGGGGAAGGAGTTAAGATGGTAGGGCCGTTTTGATAAAACGGCCGTGTGAGTTGGAAGTCAGAGGAAATCACAAGAGCGCGACTGGAGTCACGCGGTCCATTGATAAATCGCCGTTACGATTTTCCAATCCCTAACAAAGTCTGGAACTTGGGATGCGCCTCTTCTTTATCGGCAATCAGGGTCTCGATTTCCGTAAAACCGGATTTTTTCAACATGGAAGCAAGCTGGCTTTCGGAGAAACCGAGCCAGCGGTCGGCGTAAAGTTCACGCGCTTCGGTGAAGTTGTGCTGGAGGAGATCGAGAATGATGATGCGTCCGCCGGGTTTCAACATGCGATGGGCGGCATCGATGGCGCGCTGCGGGTTTTCCGCGTGGTGGAGAGCTTGACTGAGAATGGCGAGGTCGATGCTTTTTTCATCGATCGGCGGGCTCTCGATGTCGCCGATCCGGAACTCCAGATTGTGCAGGCCGTTTTTGTGGGCCAGCGATTGGGCGTATTCGACCATTTTCGGTGAGAGGTCCACGGCGATGACTTTCTCGGCTCGTTGCGCGAGGAGTTGGGAAAGGGTGCCTTCGCCCGCACCGAGGTCGGCGACGTGGCGGTAGTTGAGGGATTTGATCAAGGCCTCGGCGAGGGCTTTCCAAGAGCGACCCGGAACATAGTCTTTTCCGAACCGACCCGCGAGTTCATCGAAATAGGCGCGGGCGTAGTCCTTGCGTTTTCCCAAGATGTGCTGGAGAGCGAGGTTGTCGGATGTGATTTCAGAAATTTCAGCGATCGCGTGGGAAACCACGGCAGACAGTTCGGAAGGGATTTGAGCGGAGTAGAGATTGTTTTTTCCCGCGCGTTCATCATCGACCAGACCCGCCGTTTTCAGCTGGGAAAGCTGGGTGGAGATCCGGCTCTGACCCATGCCGAGGATTTCCTGAAGTTCCGCCACCGTCAGGGCATCCTGATTCAGTAGCGATAGGATCCGGAGCCGAGTGGGGTCGGAAATGAGTTTCAGGCATTTGATGGTTGACGGCATAGGTTGCTTAATACATCAACGCATCACGATTTGACGATACGAAAATCAAAAAACACATGAGTACTTATATTTTTTCCTCAGAATCCGTTGGTGAAGGTCATCCAGACAAGGTTGCAGACACCATTTCAGATGCGATCCTTGATGCCTGTTTGGCAATCGATCCCAAGAGCCGCGTTGCTTGCGAAACCTTTGTGAAGAGCAACATTGTGGTGGTCGGTGGTGAAATCACCATTCCCGCGCTTCAGGATAAAAAGAAAGGCACCACAAAGCCGATGGATGAAGTGATCAACGTCGGAAAAATCGTTCGCGATGCGGTGCGCGGGATTGGCTACACCAACGGCGACGACGTGTTTCACGCCGACACCCTTTTCATCAACAACTACCTCACCATCCAGAGCCCCGACATCGCTCAAGGCGTGGATGCAAAAGCTGCGGAAGGCAAGAAGACCAAGAAACAAGGTGCCGGCGACCAAGGCATCATGTTCGGCTATGCTTGCAACGAGACGCCCGAGCTCATGCCGGCTCCGATCATGTTCGCCCACCGTCTTGGCCGTGAGCTCACCAAGATCCGCAAAGCCGGTAAACTCGCCCCATGGCTCCGCCCAGACGCGAAGACCCAAGTTTCCGTCGAGTATGTGAATGGCAAACCGACCCGTATCGTCAACGTGGTGATTTCCACCCAGCACGCAGCCAGTGTTTCGCATTCGGAGATCGAAAAATTCTGCATCGAGCAGGTGATCAAAAAAGTCCTGCCGAAGAATATGCTGACCTCGAAAACCGAGTTCCTGATCAACCCGACCGGCAAGTTTGTCATCGGTGGTCCTCAGGGCGACAGCGGCCTAACAGGACGCAAGATCATCGTCGATACCTACGGTGGCATGGGGCGCCACGGTGGCGGTGCTTTCTCCGGAAAAGACGCATCCAAAGTCGACCGCTCCGCCGCCTACATGGGCCGCTGGGTTGCGAAAAACGTCGTGGCTGCCGGCCTCGCCGACAAATGTGAAGTTCAGTTCGCCTACGCCATCGGTCACCCCGAGCCTTGCAGTGTCCACATCGACACTTTCGGAACCGGTAAATTCTCCGACGAAAAAATCCTCGGTGCTGTCTTGAAAGTATTCTCCTTCAACCCAGCCGACATCGTGAAGCAGCTCAACCTGCTTCGCCCAATCTTCTCGAAAACCACCAACTACGGCCACTTCGGAAAAGATGATGCGGATATCACATGGGAGAGAACCGACAAGGTTTCCGCGCTCAAGAAAGCGATTAAATAACAATATCTAACTGAATAAAAATATGAGTTTTACAGATTACAAAGTGAGAGACATCGGCCTAGCCGATTTTGGAAGAAAAGAAATCGACATCGCCGAGCACGAGATGCCGGGCTTGATGGCGACGCGTGAAAAGTATGGCAAAACCAAACCGCTTCAGGGCGTTCGTATCATGGGTTCCTTGCACATGACGATTCAGACCGCGGTTCTCATTGAAACCTTGGTCGATCTCGGTGCCGAGGTGCGCTGGGTTTCCTGCAACATTTTCTCCACCCAAGATCACGCGGCAGCAGCGATTGCGGCTCGCGGGATTCCGGTCTTCGCTTGGAAGGGCGAGACCCTTGAGGAATATTGGTGGTGCACCTGGCAGGCGCTTGTCAACAAGGACGGCCTTGGCCCGCAACTCATCGTCGATGACGGTGGCGACGCGACTCTCCTCATTCACAAAGGTTACGAAATGGAAAACGGATCCAACTGGATCGACAGCCCCGGCGAAAGTGAAGAGGAGCAGGTCATCAAGGATCTCCTGAAAGACATCAAGGTCAAGCAACCCGGCATCTTCCACACGATCGTCAAGGATTGGAAAGGTGTTTCCGAGGAAACCACCACCGGTGTGCATCGCCTCTATCAGATGGCGAAGGCTGGTAAACTTCTCGTTCCTGCCATCAACGTGAACGATTCCGTCACCAAATCGAAATTTGACAACCTCTACGGCTGCCGCGAGTCGCTGTTAGACGGCATTAAGCGCGCGACCGATGTGATGATCTCCGGCAAAGTCGGCGTGGTCTGCGGATACGGCGATGTCGGCAAAGGCTGCGCCCAAGCCCTTCGCGGTGCGGGTGCCCAGGTCGTTGTGACCGAGGTCGATCCGATCTGCGCCCTTCAGGCAGCGATGGAAGGTTTCCGCGTTCTCACCATCGAGGACACCCTCGGTTGGGGAGATATCTACGTTACCACCACTGGCAACAAGGACATCATCACCCTCGATCACATGTCGAAAATGAAAGACCAGGCGATCGTCTGTAACATCGGTCACTTCGACAACGAGATCCAGATGGACAAGTTGAACAAGGCACCAGGTGTGACCAAGCTCAACATCAAGCCACAAGTGGACAAATACACTTTCGCCACCGGCAACAGCATTTACATGTTGGCTGAAGGTCGCTTGGTGAACCTCGGTTGCGGAACCGGCCATCCGTCTTTCGTGATGTCCAACAGCTTCACCAACCAGACGCTCGCACAGATCGATCTCTGGGAAAACCGCGAGACCTACAAAGCCGGTCAAGTGACCGTGCTTCCGAAACACCTCGACGAAGAAGTTGCCAGACTGCATCTTGCAAAAATCGGAGCGAAGCTCACCAAGCTCACTCAAGATCAAGCGGACTACATCGGCATTTCTCCGGAAGGTCCGTTCAAGGCGGATCATTACCGCTATTGATCGGTTAAAGGTTCAAAACTTCAAACAGCCAGCTGGATCGTATCCGCTGGCTGTTTGCTTTTTGAGAGGTATCAAAAATCGCGGCAGCAGGGTCTACGAGGTAGGGTCGTTTTGATAAAACGACCGCCACCCTGCGTACCCGTTCCATCGTCGGCGTCTTCTACCTACTAAGATTGCTGGGAAGGCTAGGCGACGGTTCTATACAGGATCTGTCCGAGATGATGATTCGGCGGTCGTTTTATCAAAACGACCCTACCATGAAATTCCCCTAACTAGATGACCCTGATCGTGCGCTCCGATGAAAAGCTGATTCTTGGTCGTTTATTGGGCAACTGAGCCTCTGGAAAATAAACAAAAGATTGGTCTGCGTGAGCGTATCCTTTAGACCAAACCCTATGAATCTCACCATCCCTGCGCATCGGGCTTTCCAGTGTCTTTGCCTCAGCCTTCTTTCTTTCGCATTGAGCGGATGGGTTTCGGCTCAGAATCAGATTCCGAAAGATCTTCAGGTGTATCTGCTGATCGGTGACGCGAACATGGGGGGGCGTGCGGAAATTCCTGCGGAGGCAGCTGGGGTGTTGGAGCGTTGTTTTCTACTGAACGAGAAGAACGAATGGGAACCGGCGGTCAATCCGCTCAATCGGCATTCCCAGGCGGGCGTGGATGTGGCGTTGCAGAAGCTGGGGCCGGGCTATGGGTTTGCGAAAAAAATGTTGGATCGGGATCCGAAAGCCAACATCGGTCTGATCGTCAATGCCAGTGATGACAGTAAGATGCGGGACTGGTTGGGCAAATCCGAGTTGTATTGGAGTGCGCGCAAGCGGACCAAAGCTGCGGAGGCAGCGGGGGTGTTGGAGCGTTGTTTTCTACCAA
>CBFGOP010000063.1:0-13224 GCA_965650415.1 uncultured Prosthecobacter sp.
ATATGGTTTTTCTAGCTCCATGTAATTGTCACCGAAAATGGAATCCGTGTCCGTGTGGATTTTATGGCGATGTCAAAAGGCAATGCCGCTGCTCTGTTAGACAGATCGAGAACTATCGCCAGAAAATTAGCGGACCGCTGCTTGATCGGATTGACATCCACGTCGAAGTCCCACTGGTCGATTTTAAGGAGCTCACATCTGAAAAACTAACCGGAGACTCCTCATCTGAAATCCGCGCCCGCGTTTCCGCAGCACGGGCAATTCAAGTTGCACGCTACAAATCCGCCAAGATCACCACGAACGCAGCGATGGGAGCTAAGCAAGTTCGAGAGTGTTGCCGCCTCGATGCCGAGTCACGCGGCTACCTAGAACACGCAATGGAAGAAATGAATTTCTCCGCACGCGCTCACGACCGCATACTCAAAGTCGCTCGCACTTTGGCCGACCTTGGAGGCTCAGAGTCCATACGCCCCAACGACATTTTAGAGGCAATTCAGTTCCGCTCGCTGGACCGGAAGCTGTTTTCCTGATGACAACCACTAGAACTTCAGGCGCACGCGAGCGAATGCTTTAGGACGGATTGGTCTAATGCGATGCATTGGCAATTTGAAATTTGTCTAAGGCATCCCATAGCGCTTCAGGTGATTCCGCGTTCATCAAGGAAGCTCTGGACGCCTGATTGTCGCAGAACCTAGCCACTTGCCGGAGAAGGGCCAACTGTGCCTCCGGTCTCTCTGCGGGAGTCACCAGCAAAAATAGAACACGAACCAGTTCGCTTTGCTCGGCATTATATAAAATCCCTCCCTTGGAGTAGCCAATGACCGCTAATGGCGCGGCTAAACCTGGGCAACGCGCGTGAGGAATAGCGATGCCGTTGCCCAGATCGGTAGTAATTTCCTCCTCGCGTGCGAAAACCAGTGCAGCGAGTTGTGTAGCATCCATTCCAACTGGGAGGCGGTTTGCTGGAATGATCGATACCAGTTCATGGATGGCTTGGTCTCTCGTGGTGGATTCCATCGGCATCACGATGCCTCCGTGTGTCACGGTGTCCGTTAAGAGAATCGGCTTTTTACGGCCATCTTCATCTTCGAGCTGACCGAAGACTTGCTCTAGGATTTCCTCAAGCGTGATGAGACCGAGAATCACGCCAGCATCTTCGATCAAGTAGAGACTAGCGCTTTCGCCCTGCATGCGTGTGAGGGTGGCGTCAATGCCATCATCCGGATGAACGGACTTCAGTGGCCGGATCAGAGCGGTCCAGTGATCATCTCCCGACTGAGCGATGAGATCCTTTGCGAGTAGATACCCAATCGGCCGCCGAGTCTTAGGATCCACCACCGGCCATCGCGAGAACCGTTCCTGTGCTATCTGTTGAAGGACATCAGGCCTAGCTGCCGAAGCAGATAACCACCGAACCCGAGCCCAAGGAACCATAACGGAAGATACGTGTTGAGAACGGATGTTCGCAAAGTTTTCGGTTATCAGCTGAAGGCGAATGTCCTGCAGCTTCCGCTCGGCGGCCTGCCGATGGACTCCAGTATCGGCAAGTACCAGTCGGGCAAGCGCCACCGCGGCCTCGGCTTCCTCAAAGACTGCTGCGGAGGCACCGCTGCGTTCAAGTTCCTCGCGTTCGCGGAGGTAGTGGGCACGGACCACAATGCGCACGGATTCACTGATAGCTCGGCCAGCTGTAACCACTGCAGCTCGATGCGAGGCATTGGGCAGGGTGACTACGAGGTGTGATGCTCGGGCCGCGCCTGCCTGTTCGAGAACTCCCTGGTTGGATGCATCTCCGAAAATCGCCGTATGCCCCTCGGCACGCAATGCAGTGACAGTGTCCATGTTCATGTCGATGATGACGGTGGCGAGGCCAGCGTCCTGCAATACCTTGTGAACGGATCGGCCAACAGGACCGTATCCGACAACGATGGCCAGACGCTTTCCTTCTGCGGAGGAGTGTTCAGGACCGGCATCCATGAGATTCATAGCTGCCGCCTTGCGTTCAGCGCGCCCATTGAGCAGATGCCATAGTCGAGGATATTTTCTCAACCAATTCTCAACCTTCGGCAAGGAGCGGAACAGGAGGGGATTCAATGTGATGGAGATAATTGCTGCCGCAACGAGCACATTGTGGCCGGATTCGGGCATCAGTCCGTGTTTGCGTGCAAGCTCGGATAAGATAAAGGAGAACTCACCGATTTGCGCCAAACCGATGGCCACCGTGAGCGCGGTGCGGACAGAATGACCGAGCACCGCCACGATCAGCAGCGCTGCGAGTGGCTTGACGACGAGAATGATGCCAAGTGCCGCGCTCACCATCAGTGGCTGCTCGATGAGAAATGCCGGATCGAATAACATGCCGACGGATACGAAAAACAACACGGCAAAAGCATCACGCAGCGGCAATGCATCCGCCGCCGCTTGGTGGCTGACCGGTGATTGCGCCACCACCATGCCCGCCAAGAATGCACCGAGTGCCATCGAAGCACCAAAGAAAAAATAGGATGCTGCGGCAATAGCGACAGAAAAGACGAGAACGGTTAGAGTGAACAGCTCTCGTGATCGCAAGCGGGCCACCCGGACCAGCACCCAAGGAACGATTTTCGCCCCGGCCACCATCACGATAGTGACAAGCACTACGAGTTTTACCAGGGCCACACCCAGCGTCCACCAGAACGCTCCGGGACCCGTTACTGTTTGCGCGGCTTCCCCGTCTGCCGCGCCTATGGTCTCGGCACCTAACACCGGAATAAGCACCAGCAGAATTACCGTGAAAATGTCCTCTACGATAAGCCATCCAACTGCAACGTGTCCTTGCCGCGAATTCATAACATCTGCGTCCATTAGCACGCGCATCAGCACGACTGTGCTGGCCACCGCCATCGCCATGCCGAGCACCGCGCCCGTCTTGAGAGGCATCCCGAATGCCGAGAAAACCGCCATCGCCATGACAGTCGCGATCAAGCTTTGGCCGACTGCTCCGGGTATGGCCACGTTTTTAACCGCAATAAGGTCTTTCAGGTGGAAATGAAGGCCGACGCCGAACATCAAAAGAATCACTCCCACCTCAGCTAATTGAGTAGCGAGATGAACGTCGCCAACGAAGCCGGGGGTATGCGGGCCGATGAGTATCCCCGCCAATAGATAACCGACGATCGGGGAAAGCCTTAGCCACTGCGTCAACAACCCCAGTATCCACGCCGCTGTGAAAGCGGCGGCAATCGTAGAGATGAGAGGTAAATCATGCATGAGAGTTGTCAGTAGCCATACTTGCGGATGGTGTCTAATACAAAGCGACTCATCTACCGATCTCCTCCCATCGGGCAACCTTTCGACGCCCGATTTAGACGGTCAATATTTCTCAATCATGAACGATTCTTCGAAAGTATAGCGTCAATCATTTTTAGACAGACAGCGATCGTAACGAGACGCATGATCACCTAGCTGTCAAAAGTATGGCAAAGACAGCCCGAGCACAAACCCTATAGCCTAAAAGAAAAATCCCCGAAGTGGTGAAACTCACCAACCATCTGAGGACGGCACGGTTTCAATTAGCCGTGCCGCAGGCTCATATACCTTTCCCGCGCGCTTCATGTTGGTCGCTGCCATGAACCCTTGTCCTTGTGGATTTTACGGCGATGCGAAAAGGCAATGCCGATGCTCGGTGAAGCAAATCGATAACTACCGCCAGCGCATTTCGGGACCGTTGTTAGATCGTATCGATATCCATGTCGAAGTTCCGCTGGTCGATTTCAAAGATCTGACCTCGGATTCCGTGAACGGCGAGTCATCCGCAACCATCCGAGAGCGCGTTGCCACCGCGCGCAGCATCCAAGTGGATCGTTTCAAGAAAGTAAAACTCACCACCAACTCCGCCATGGGCGCCCGCGAAGTTCGTGAACACTGCAAGCTCGATTCAGAAAGCAAAGGCTACCTCGAACACGCCATGGCAGAAATAAACTTCTCCGCCCGCGCCCATGATCGAATTTTGAAAGTCGCAAGAACGTTGGCTGACCTCGCAGGAAAACAAAACATCACCAGTAACGAAATGTTAGAAGCGATCCAGTTCCGCTCACTGGATCGACAGTTATTTACTTAGTTTACCACTATGAAAATCTCCCCTGCCATTTTTGAAGAAAACGAAATTCGCCGTGTCCACGATGAGAAAACGGAAATCCAGTTCTTCTCCGTTGTGGACATCGTCTAGGTCTTCACACAACAGCCTGATTAGCAAACGGCTCGAAAATATTGGAACAAGCTGAAAGAGAGGTTCCGAAAGGAAGGAATTTCACACGGATGTGAGGGAGCGCCGAGACTCTGCTAAACCTTGTCCAAAGTGTCCCCAGCTCAAAGGTGGAGCGAATCAAACACTGGTCTGCAAAAGTTGGCTACGAACGGATACATGAAATGTCCGATCCGGCTCTTTCCCTTCAATGTGCCCGTGCTAACTGGCAAAAACATAAACGTAGTGAAAAATGTGAACCATCCGAAATCAGTCGAGGGCGCCTATCTGGTGTCGAATAATGTCCGTTTCAAAAAAATACGGTTGACACCTTCTGATGATAATGAGAATCAGTCTCAATAGTATGAGCGACGACACACCATGAAACACGAAATCACTACGCCTATCCCTTCTTTGAATCTGAACCAGAATCACCGCAAAGACGCTTTTGTAATAACGGGAACCATTCTCGCCATAAGTCAGCTCACTGCGCCAGCGGCCACGGAACCGAAGGAAACCGAAGTTCTGGAGAATCCAGAAGCTCTCTCTGAACTTATTGTTGTTGGGGATAATGTAGAGCTATATAAACCCGAGAAGCTCACCACGGGTAAATACACCGTGCCGCTTGTCGATGTTCCGCAAACGGTTAACGTCATCACTGAAGAAGTGATCAAGGAGCAGGGTGCCGCCAACTTGCGCGAAGTACTAAAAAACGTCCCTGGCATCAGCATTCAGGCAGGAGAAGGCGGGGTTCCGCCAGGTGATAACCTCTCCATCCGCGGCTTCAATGCCCGGACGGATCTTTTTGTCGATGGTGTCCGTGATTTCGGCGGATACAGCCGTGATCCCTTCAACATCGAACAGGTCGATGTCACCAAAGGACCGTCTTCAACCAATGCCGGTCGCGGATCCACAGGTGGCGCAGTCAACCTTTCCTCGAAAACACCGCATCTTGATAACGAAAACCAGTTTCTCCTCGGTGGAGGCGCCGACAGCTACGGCCGCACAACCATGGACATCAACCATAAGATTTCTGGCTTGGATAACGCAGCCTTCCGCCTCAACGCCATGCTACACACGCAGGATAACCCGGGTCGCGACCATGTCGAGCAGGAGCGCTGGGGGATAGCCCCGTCCATCGGCTTCGGACTGGGAACGGACACCCGGTTCACGCTAAGTTACTTCCACCTCGAACAGGACAATGTTCCAGACTACGGTATCCCTTGGAACGGCTTATTGCCATCGCCTGTGGACAACAGCAATTGGTATGGCCTACTTGGAAGAGATTTCGAGAAAACCGAGACTGATATTTTCACTGCCATCTTCGAACACGACTTCAATGAAAACCTCAGCTTGCGGAACATTTCACGCATCGGTCGCAATCATCTCGATCTCAGCGTCACTGCCCCACGCTACAATACCCCAGCACTTCCCGGAGCGGAAATTCGCCGCACCGACTGGAAAAACCGCGATCAGATCGACACCATCCTTTCGAACCAGACGGAACTCCGTTACGACTTCCACACCGGTAGCGTGGAGCACCAGCTCATTGCCGCTATGGAATTCTCGCATGAAACAGAGGAAAACAAATTGCGTGATGATCTGAACGCACCAGCGCCGGATACCGATCTCTATAACCCTAACCCGTACGGCTACACTGCAAACCTAGTCTATAACGGCGGAGTCAACGAAACCGCCGCCGACACCATCGCCTTCTCGCTCTTTGATACAATAAAACTCACCGAGCAATGGACGCTCTCCGGCGGACTTCGCTGGGAGTCCTTCGATGTCGATTACGATTCCCGTGCAACCAACGCCTTAGGTGGGGCGACCACCAGCCTTGGTCGACGCGACGAAATGCTTAGTTCTCGCGCCGCGATAACCTACAAGCCGCGTGAAAACGGCAGTATTTACCTGGGCTATGGCACCTCGTTCAATCCCGCCGCCGAAGGCCTTACGCTCAGCAATCTAGCCAACAACGCAGCAAACCTTAGCACCGAACCGGAAGAAAGCAGCACTATGGAGCTCGGCACAAAATGGGAACTCCTCGATGAACGACTGCTTGTCAACGCAGCGCTTTTCCAAACGGATAAAACCAGCGCCCGCACCGTGGATCCGATCACTAACCTGATTTCACTAGACGGGGAGCAGCGAGTCCGAGGCTTCGAGTTTGGGTTCACCGGCCTTATCACCGACCAATGGCGAGTCCTCGGCGGATACACCTACCTCGACGGTGAGGTGACCAAATCTAACAATCCTGCCGAAGTGGGACTTGACCTCAGCAACACCCCGGAGAACTCCTTTAACCTCTGGACAGTATACGATCTGCCTAAAGACTTCCAAGTAGGTCTTGGCATGAATTACGTCGATAGTCGTACCAACTCCACCACCTCAGCGACCATCCGCGAAGCACCAAGCTACGTCACCTTCGATGCGCTTATTGGTTACAAGCTCAACGAAAACGTCAACTTCCGCCTGAACTTCTATAATCTCGGGAATAGGGAATATATCGATCGTGTCGGAGGCGGTCACTACATCCCTGGCGCAGCTCGCTCGGCCACCCTCACTGCGGAAATCACCTTCTAACAATTATTTTAAAATGCTCATCAGGATTCCAAAAGTTCTAACTCCAGAACAAGTCACCGAAGCCCGCTCCCTGCTCGATGCAGCGGATTGGGTGGATGGCAAAGTCACCGCTGGCCATCAGTCAGCCAAGGCAAAGAACAACATGCAACTGCCCGAAACCTCGGACACCGCGAAGAAACTCGGTGCCATGATCCTTGCCGCGCTCGGCAGGAACCCAACGTTCCTTTCCGCCGCTCTGCCGCTCTACGTCTTCCCGCCACTCTTCAACAGCTACTCCGGTGGACAATCTTTCGGCACTCACGTGGATAACGCGATTCGCCAGAACATGTCCACAGGCCAACGCATCCGCACCGACCTTTCCGCCACGCTCTTCTTCGCCGAGCCGGAGGAGTATGACGGTGGCGTACTTTGTATCGAGGATACCTACGGCACCCAAGAGGTGAAACTTCCCGCTGGAGATATGGTTCTCTATCCATCCACCAGTCTCCACCACGTCACACCAGTGACGCGCGGCGCGCGAGTGAGTTCGTTTTTCTGGCTCCAGAGTATGATACGCAGCGATGAGCAGCGCACATTGCTCTATGATCTCGATCTCGCTACCCAGCGCCTTGGCTCTGAGTGCACGGGCATTCAAGCAGCGGAAAAAAGCGCCGTCCAGCTCACTGGCGTGTATCACAATCTGCTCCGCCAATGGGCGGAAATGTGAGATGAAATTCATCCGCAAAACCATTTTCTGGTTGCACCTTGCGGTCGGCATGATCGCTGGAGTTCTGGTGCTCGTCATGGCCTTCACCGGAATCATGATGACCTACGAGCGCCAGATTACCGTGTTCGCCGATGGCTTTCACATCGAGCCATCTGGTGAACGGTTAGGCATCGAGGAATTACTCGCCTCGCTGTTAGAAAAACCGCCTTCCTCCATCATCGTTGAGCGTGATGCGTCCCTGCCCGTCGCCCTCCAATACGGGCGTGAGAAAACCGAATTCATTCATCCATATACTGGTAAATTTCTCGGCGAGGGCAACACGACCGCGCGCGCTTTTTTTAAAACCATGCTCAATTGGCATCGCTGGCTCGGAAGGGAAGGTGCAACTCGCGAAACGGGCAAGGCGATCATCGGAGCGGGGAATCTGATGTTCCTCTTTCTCGTCGTCTCTGGCATCTGCCTATGGCTTCCAAAAAAGTGGTCAGTCAAAGGCATACGCGCCATCACACTTTTTCAGAAACGCCTTAAAGGACGCGCCCGTGACTGGAGCTGGCACCATGTTTTCGGCTTCTGGGCTGCCATCCCCCTCCTCATCGTCGTCTCCTGCGGTACCGTCATTTCTTACCCATGGGCTACCGCCCTCATTTTCAAATTAGCAGGCGAAACTCCACCGTCGAAAATGAATCGCGGAAATGAACGCAATACCTTGATCCTTCGCACCGATGGTTTCGATACCGCCCTAGCAACCGTGAAAGCGGAGAACCCCGACTGGCAGAGCATCCAACTTCAACTCCCCGCCGGAAAAACCATGAAGTTCAATGTTGCCGATTCGCACCGCGGACGCCCGGATAAACGCCGCGAAGTCGTCGTAAAAATTCCATCCGGGGAAATCATGAAAACCGAAGGCTTTGATACTTTCAGCACCGCCCGTAAAACCCGCACGTGGATACGTTGGCTTCACACGGGGGAAGCTGGCGGCCTGCCAGGTCAAACCATCGCTGGGCTTGCCTCCGCCTCCAGCATCGTCCTCGTCTGGACCGGATTTGCACTCGCTTGGAGACGCTTCTTCAATCGAAGAAAAACCAACGTTTCGATCACCTCGTGAACCATGCAGAATTCAGGTCAACTAGTTCTTGAGGGCATCACTCACCTCGAAAACGGATCATTGCAAACAGCCCTCAGCTTATTCGATCAGGCCATCGCTATCCGTGAGGCAAGTGATTGGCAAAGCCACCCTCTTGCCGCGTGGGGACTCGCCGCCGCCCATATCAACCGCAGCGATGCTCTCCGACAAATCGGCAACCTGCCCGAAGCTATCCGCTCCCTCCATAACGCTATCCTTGCCATGGAGCACGTTCCACTTTCCGAACATCCCTCCTATCCAGATCGCCTAATCCTCGCATGGATCAACCTTGCCACAACCCACGGCGATTTAGACCAAACCAAATCCTCCGTAGAAGCTTTTGCGAAAGCTGAATCCCTACTAACAGCATGGGGAAGCGAAACCACTCCCAACCGGAAAACCTTCGCCGCCATGTTCTACACGAACCGCGCCCGCTTTCTCATGGGCGTAGGTCAACCGATCAACGCATGGTCAGATGCCGCCCATGCCGTTCGCCTGTTGGATAGTCTCGGATCGCGCCAAGAAATCTCATCAGCGTCCATCCACGCCCGCGGCATCTTATGTCAAGCTCTCGCCCACATCCTTGACCCTCCGAATGGTGAGAAACTCGAAACCGACTGGATCGCCCGCGCAACGGATGCCGCCGAGGAAGTCCTCGGACTCGCACGTGTAACGAATTATCAAGGGCTATGGCTACCCGACCTCGTGCGATACTGCGCAAGAATCTACCGCATTTGCCAACCCCATTTCCTTGGCGAGTTTCTCCACGAAACTTTCTCTCGGGATTCACACCTAGCGAAGCAGTCCGATTTACTCCGAGAAATGATCAACGAACTCGCCCTTGCGCGCTCCGAACTTGTGGTGCGCGTCTTGGCAAACCCCCACGATACCGAGCTCGTGCAGCGCGAAACCGCAATCCTCCACAAGATCCAACTTGCGGAGACCCGTCTCCTCACGCATCTCGCTGTACCCTAAAGCTCCTCCTCCACCGAGAATCCGAATATCCCAGCAGATTCACTGAACTGTACCTTCGCCGCCACAATGGCGGCGACTGGGGTAACCTCAACCTCAACGATGATGCCCTTAAATATGGTAGCCGAATCTTCAATGCCCACTTGACCGATGGTCGCAAAATCTACGTGATTACCGAGGCAAACCGCAGCATGGCAACCCTGCTTTTCGCCTCAGAATAGTGACCCAATGCAACGAACCAATCAAAGTGGTGAAACCCACCAACCATCTGAGGACGGCACGGTTTCAATTAGCCGTGCCGCAGGCTCATATACCTTTCCCGCGCGCTTCATGTTGGTCGCTGCCATGAACCCTTGTCCGTGCGGTTACTGGGGAAATTCTGGGGAAATTGGTGCGCGCATGTGCCGCTGCTCAGTCAGACAAATCGAAAATTATCGCAAGCGCATCTCCGGACCTCTGTTAGATCGCATTGACATTCACGTGGAAGTTCCTTTGGTCGATTTCCGTGATCTAACATCAGACGTCATCACGTGCGAATCTTCCGAAACGATTCGGAGAAGAGTAGCTGCTGCGCGCGACATCCAAGTCGCTCGTTTGAAGACTGCCAAGCTTACGACCAACGCCGCGATGGGAGCGAAGCAAGTGCGCGAGTGCTGCAAACTCGATGCCGAGGGCAAAAGCTACCTTGAGCATGCCATGGCCGAAATGAACTTCTCCGCCCGTGCTCATGATCGCATATTGAAAGTCGCTAGAACCCTAGCTGACCTCGCTGGAAAGGAAAACATCACCTGAAACGAAGTGTTAGAGGCGATCCAGTTCCGCTCACTTGATCGACAGTTATTCGAGTGAACTAACTTGAATGACTCCGAAAAAGACTCTCAAGGATTGGTTTCTTGCCTACTCCGCGCGAGTAGGATTTCCCTTCTCGTCAATATACCTAAAAGTGTCCCTGTTCCATCGAGTGAAACAACGGGCAGACGACCAATGCCATGTGCGATCATTTTTTCTGCGGCATCGGCTAATGAGTCATTGGGGTAAACGGTATGTATATCCTTAGTGCCGATTTCAGATACGTTGGTGTGAATCGATCCGATGGCGACTGCGAGGATGTCAGCGCGGCTGATGACGGCGACGAGCTTGTCATTTTCTAGGATGGGAATGAGCCTCGCTCGATTCCAAGGGTTTTCGCTTCCATTGATTTTTTCCAAGAGATCTTTTACGGGCATGTCCGCGGGGACAGTCAAGGGGTTGGAAATCATGGCTGATTCCACGGTGCGGATTGCGAGAGTGTCCGGCTCATAGTCCGATGGGACGCGAACGCCCTTCCGCGAGAGTTTCTCAGTCATGATGGACTCCTTCATCAATATGCGGGAAACCAGCACTGCAAAGGCGCAGCCAAGGAGCAAGGGGCCAAAGGCAGCACTTGAGTGAGTGGCCTCAAATGAGAATGCGACGGAGGTAAGGAAAGCCCGGGATGCCCCAGCGAAGACGGCGGCCATGCCCACAAGTGCGGCGATTCCCATCGGAAAGCCTTCTAGACCGGGAATCTGGTGCAGCCCGAGAGCAACGATTCCGCCGATACAGCCACCCATGGTCATCACGGGAGCAAGGGTGCCTCCCGCTGTGCCACTGCCGAGGCAAATCGACCATGCGAGAAATTTGAAGATGAGCAGCGCAACTAAAGCTCCCAACGCCATATTACCTCCCAGAAGCTCGCGCAGATTGAAATATCCTGTGCCGAGCACACGCGGATCGATCCATGCCAGCAAACCAACTGCCAGCCCTCCAATCATCGGAAACCAAATCCTTGGTATGGGAAATTTTTCGAAAAGCTCTTCGATCCAATGTAATGCATGGGTCATACCCACCGAGAATATCCCTCCTGCAATCCCAACCAAAACGGCTCCAATGGCGACCAATGGACCGGGTGCTTGCGGCGATGGCAAGGGCAACATGGGGAATGGTTCATCCATCGTCCCACGCAAGGCCATCGCTGCACCGACGGCAAGCGCGACCGGCATCAGGCTGCGCCAGCGGAATTCAAACAGCAGCAACTCCACAGCGAGTAGAACCCCGGCGAGCGGTGTGCCGAATACGGCAGTCATACCTGCCGCCGCACCGGCCGAGAGCAGAATCTTCCGCTCGATGTCGCTTACCGGTAACCATTGTCCAAACAGCGACCCAATGGCACCGCCGGTGGCGATCACCGGACCTTCTGCCCCGAACGGCCCACCTGTGCCGATGGATAGGGCGGTGGAAAGGGGTTTAAGGATAGCTACTTTCAGAGAAATCTTGCTGCGGTTGAGGATGACACCGTGCATCGCTTCGGGGATGCCGTGGCCTTGGATCGCAGAACTGCCGTATCTCGCGATCAATCCGATAACAAGTCCACCCGCTGCCGGGACGAGAATCGCCCATACTCCCCAGGTGGAAAAATCGGCTCGCTTATCCGCGAGGGAAAATTTGCCATGAAACGAAAGGTTCGTGATCAGGTGGATCAACTTGACCATGCCGATGCCGATCACTGCCGAGGCCAATCCGACTGCAAGCGCAATGAGGTTGAGACGCTGATGTTTAAGAAAGTCGCGTCTCATTCCGATTCCTCATTGAGACTATCGAGCAATTCGAGGACGACCGGCCTCAGCTGGGAAAGCTCCCTGCGGTGTGCTAAGGTCAATGCATCGAGTCGGCGTTTTCCCTCTTCAGTCAGTTCCAGATCCATCGTCCGACGATCCGAGTCATTTTCCCTCCTCGTGATAAGCCCCGCCTGCTCCAGCCGTTGCGCGAGTTCCGCTGCCGTGTTCGGGCGGATGCGCAATCGTTGAGCGATATAGCCCACGCTTGATGGCGGAGTCGCGTTTCCCCTGATCGCAAGCAAGGCCTGGTGTTGTTGAGAAGTTAGCCCCTCGCAGGCGGCTGCGTTTGCGCTGAAATCGAGGAAACGTCGCAACTCATAACGGAAATCCGCCAGCTTCGTATAATCCCCATCCGATAATCCTTGTTGTGCTGCCGACATCTTCCGCTTGAAATATATCGTTCTACGATATAATGCAAGCGCGTTCTCCGAAGTATGAATGAGATTCATAAAGATTTCCCCGCCCGAGCCACCCGATGTCCCTACCGATTTTTCGCGGAAATCGCCCGATGGATCGGCATCGAACTGAACCCCACGCGCTCGGAGGAAAAACTCATCGCCGGTATTGGCGGGTTCGTATCCATATTCCTGCTGATCCTGATAACGGGAACGGTTTTAGAAATTCCGAATGCTTGCGTGCTGATTGCCTCGATGGGTGCGAGTGCGGTGTTGCTGTTTGCCGTCCCGCACGGCCAGCTTTCGCAGCCGTGGCCGGTGATCGCCGGGCATGGGATTTCAGCACTGGTAGGTGTCGCCTGTGGAAAATGGATGGGGTCACCGCCGATTGCTGCTGCCTGTGCCGTGGGTATTTCCATCACGATCATGCACCATTTGAAATGCATCCACCCTCCCGGCGGCGCGACTGCTCTTACGGCGGTGATCGGCGGGCAAGCCATCCATGATCTTGGCTTCCACTTCGTGTTCATACCTGTGCTGATCAATGCCACAATGATGGTCGGAGTAGCCGTTCTTTTTAATCT
>CBFGOP010000064.1:0-12908 GCA_965650415.1 uncultured Prosthecobacter sp.
CATCTGCTGAATGGTTTCCCACAAAATCTCGCCACCGCTGAATTCCAATTCCATGCCATACAGCATGCACAAATGCTACCGGGCAAAAAGCGATTTCTTAGCTTCCGACCTTTAGACCTTTAGACCTTCAGACTTTAGACTTTCTACCCCATCTCATCCGCGATGAATTCGAGAACGAGATCGACGAGTTCGTCCATGCCGGCGGGGAGTTCTTCTTCGATTTCGGCGAGGTAGTCGGCTTCGGTTTCGCTGTAGTCCTCGCGGTCGATGGTGCGGGTTTGGCACCATTGGCTGGCGTTGAGGACATCGACGATGATGGAGGCGCCGATCAGGTCGAAGGATTTGATGATGCGCTGGTGGTTGATGCTCGATTGCCAGAACTCGTGGAGGCAGTCGCGGCTCTCCAGGATGGGCACGGTTTCATAGACGTCTAACAACGCGCGTTCCTCGCGGGTGAGTTCGCGTTCGGGCGCTTCGGATTCGATTTCATCGATCAGAATTTCAACTTTATCGGGCCATTCAATTTGCTCTTGGGAAAACATCGCGCGCGGAGTTAGTGGAAACCGTCCGGCATGGCTACCAAGAATTTGAGGAAATTTTCTAACGAAGGCTGATCGGCTTATCCAAAATTTCCTTGAGCACGAATGCGTTGCGAATTTCGAGAGGATTTTTCAAACGATCCCGCACGCTTCCCGAGAATCCGGCAGAAGCAGCAGCCGCTTTTTCGCGGTTGGCGGCTTGTGTGGCTTCGGATTTTTTCTTTTTCGATTCCTTGAGCTCGCGGATTTGGTCGGCGATGGCGGCCTGGCGTAAGAGTTCGGCCTCGACGGCAGCGACCTGTTGTGCGGCATTGAAAACAGTTGTCCCCACCGAAGCTGCGGGCTGCTGTTTTTTCAGAGGTGGCGGGGTGTTGCGCTCGAAGCTGGGCTGAGGCGGCGGACCCGAAGGTGGAAGGGGTGGGGGAACGGCCGGCCTTGCGTGACGACGTTCCGCCTGATCCAGAAACTCCTCGTAATTTTCCGGATGATATTCCTCCGGGCGATAGGTGTTTTCGCGCTCTTTCTTGGCTTCCTGCGTGGATTTCCACCACTGAGCCAGACCGGCAGCGGCGACTGCGATGATATAAATATTATCAAAGATGAAATCCATAAAGCAGTTTCTGTTTACTCCACCTCATACTGCACTTCAACCACCACGCGAACTATTTTTTGTTCGGGCGTTGCATCATCCCTGTCCTCGACTTGGAACCAACCCTGCGAGGCGTAACTCAGTTTCCCAAGTTCGGTTTGGGAATCCTTGGAAAATTGCTCGGCGGCAATGCGGGCGTTTTTGGTCGCTTCCTGGATCATCCCGGGCTTGATCTCGTTGAGTTTGTCGAAGCTGAAGCTCGGGTTGCTGCGGCTGCTCAGCATGACATCTTTGTAAATCAGATCCGCCAGATCCGCCTGTGTGCCTTTGATCGCGTCCACACGAGTGGTGCGCAGCAGGACCGACTGATAACCGTTGTAGCGGAATGGCGGTGGCGGCGCGTCCTTGTCACGAAACTGCAAACTCGTGTCGGTGAACGATGGGGGCTGCACGGAAATATCCGATTCCGCGAAGCCGTGTTTCTGGGTCAGGAACTCGATGACCGATTTCGTATCTTTTTTGAGTTTTTCACTGAGCCCCACCAAATCATTGCCGCTGCTCTGAAACCCGATCGTCCAGATCGCGATCGATGCCGGAACGTGACGCTCCGCGAGGCCTTTGACCGAAATCGTCCGATTGCCGCGGCTTCGATCCGCAATGCCCTTTCCGATGAAATACCCGCCCGAACTCAAACCCAAGGCCAGCAACAGGCCCAAACCGAAAAAGCTTTTCATATTCCAGTGCTACAGCATCGCGCCTATGAATCGAGAAAATTCCTCTTCCTTGGGAGTTGAACTTTGAAATTGGAATTTTACCCTCCGGCGTGCCCGCCACCTATTCTTCCCATTCCCTGCCTGGCGGTCCGCGCCTTGCCCATGCGCATTTGCCGGAATCCGAGTGTGCGGCGGTCTCCATCTACATCCCCGTGGGTTCCCGGGATGAGACGGGGAACCTGCCATCGGGATTGGCGCATTTTGTCGAACACATGGCGTTCAAGGGAACGACCACGCGCAGCGCGAAAGAACTGACGCTGGCGATCGAATCCGGTGGCGGCCAGGCCAATGCTTGCACTTCGGAAGATCACACCGTGTATGAAGCCCAGGGCGAAGCGGGACTGATGCCGACCCTGATCGATGTGCTCTGCGACATGGTTTGGAATTCGACGTTTCCCGAACAGGAAATCGAACTCGAGCGCGATGTGATCGGTGAGGAAATCACGATGATTCGCGAGACTCCGTCGGATCATATCAACGATCTGTTGGCTGCGGCGACATGGCCGGACCATCCTCTCGGACAATCGATTTCCGGTTCGCTGAAATCGATCGCTCGAATCGATCGCGCATGCCTGTTGGATTTCTCCAACACCCATCACTTCAGAAGCGATCTCATCATTGCCACAGCGGGGCCGATGAGCGCTCAGGAAATCCTCGATCTGCTGATCCCGCGGCTGCCGAAAACCTTCGTTTCACCAACGCCTCGTCCGGAGCTGCCGTTTGCCGCTTCGCGGGAATTGGTGGAAAAACGCAGGACCGACCAACTCCAGCTCGCTCTTTCATGGCGTACTCCGGGTCGCCACGCGCCGGAGCGTCATGCGCTGCGGTTGCTCTCCCTGATTCTGGGAGAATCATCATCTTCCCGTTTGTTCACCGAGCTCCGTGAAGAACGCGGGTTGTGCTATCAGGTCGGCTCCGAGGTTTCGTTGTTTCAGGAAATCGGCGCTTTGCAAATTCTCGCCGGGCTCGATCCCGAATCGCGTGAGGAATCGCTCGACACCATTTTCAAGGAAACCGCCGATCTCGCTCAAAACGGCCCGCGTGCCGGCGAGCTGGATCGTGCCAAGCGCCTTGCCATCGCGCAATCCAAGCTCGGTTTCGAATCCACCGCCGCCCACGCCGCATGGGTGGGCGAGGGATTGATGTTTTTCGGCGATATTCCATCGCCACAACAGGCACGGGAAAACCTGCTTCGCGTCACCGATGCCGAGGTGCAAGCGATTGCGAAACAAATCTTTGCGCAGAAACCCGCGATGGCGGAGATCAAAGCGAAAACACGATAGAACCGATCCGGCGCACATTCGCCAGGAAATGAAGTCATGGATGAAATTCAGATCATTCGATTTCTTCGGGTTGGATTTTGAACTTTGCGAAGTTGCGACTTTGAGCGAGAAACCCATCGAACCAATCTATCTTCTTTAGAGTTTCATGCCCTTCCAGACCTTTTCCTCCGAGCACTTCATCACCCTCGTCATCGGCTTTTCGCTGATTGCGGGTTTGATTCTTTACGGAAAACGCTCCGCAAAGAAACAACGCCACGCCACCGCGATCCTGGCGTTTTGCAATTTGATCTCCTATCCCTTCGCGCTGTATGCGTGGCGGGATTATCCGCACGCGCTCGACAATTCGCTACCCTTTCATCTCTGCGATGTCGCCGCGATCGTCGCGGGTGCGGCATTGATCACGCGCAAACCGATCTTGCTCACCCTGACGTATTTTTGGGGCCTCGCCGCGACCACCCAGGCGCTGATCACGCCTGCGCTTGAAATCGGTCCGCCGTCACTTCCGTTCATCCATTTCTTTTTCCAACACTTCGTCATCGTCGCCGCCGCGCTTTATATTCCCATCGTGTTGAAATGGCAGCCGATGCAACCGTGGTGGAAATCGCCACTCCAAGTGCTTGGCATTTCCATCGGATACCAAGCGTGCGCGTTGATCATCAATCATTTCCTGAAAACCAACTTCGCCTTCGCCTCCCACGTTCCGGAAAATCCCTCGCTCATCGATCACCTCGGTCCGTGGCCGATTTACCTTTTCGCGATGCAAGGCTTGGCACTGTTGTTTTTCCTGCTTCTCGCTCTGCCGTGGCGGCGCTCTCCGGCACGCCTCGACTCCTCGCGTGTCGCAGATATCTAACAAAATGGATATCCAAATCGTTCACTTTGTCTGCTTATCCAAAGCCATCGGTTGACGCGATCCATAGGCCAGAGATCGCCACAACCACTCGATAGGTCCGAAGCGATAAAAATTGAGCCAACAGATGCTGAAGACGATTTGTGCGGCAAAAATGAATAGTGAAATTCCGATGGTGCCCATTCTCCCGACAGTTCCACCGTAGCCAAACCCATATCCGTAAAAAATTGTGGTCGCGATCAGGGATTGCGCAAGGTAGTTGGTCAGAGCCATACGCCCGACTGCGGCAAACGGCGAAAAAAAGTCATTCCAGGAATAACGCTGCATGATCAGCGCGAGGCCGGCAATGTAGCCAAACGCCAGCACTGGCCCGAAGATGGAGTTGACTCCAACACCCATCAGGATTTGTCCGTAGTCCGATCCGGATAAGCCCATCATCTGCAGCCATGCTCCGAGACAATTGAAGGCCAAGCCAATCAAACCACAGACCGTAAAGATCCCTAACAGCAAGCGCTTATGTTTCCGCACTTCGGAAAAAGCGCCTTTTTGTCCCGCCAACATTCCGATCAAAAACAACCCCAGATATGATGGCGAAAACAGCATGGTGATAAAAAACGTAGATACCATTTCACCGACTCGGTAACCCACGACATCCAAATAGCTGCCGTAGATGAAAATACGTGACATCTGTTCAGTGGTCTCCGGATCACCGGCAAAAATCTCATTCATTGCGGATTGAACTTCCGGATAATCCGAAACCAGATGCAGAACCGTGCCGATCATGAGAATCAGCAAAGCTGGAACCAGAACGAAACCCATGGCCCAGATCAAAAGCGTGAGAGGTTTTCTCCTTCTGAAAAACCACAGCAGCAGACCACATAGCCCATAAGCCAGCAACACATCGCCCTCCCACAGGAAGATTCCATGCAGTATTCCAAAGCCCATCAGAATAAAAAGCCGACGCAGATAAAACGCCTTGATATCGAGTCCGCGAGACGTGGCCCGTTGCATCTGCATCGCAAAACCCATTCCGAACAGCATGGATAATATCGGATAGAACTTTCCCTCGATGAAAATCATGGTGAGCCAGTCGGCGATCCGATCAGCCGAACCCATCCATAAATCGACACGAAGTCCATTGATCCCCAGAGGCTGACTGAAGAAAATCATGTTTGAAATCAGAATGCCCAGCAAAGCAAGACCTCTAACAGCATCAATGGATACGATACGTTAACCCATCGCAACCGGCACAAGCGGCTTCCCATGATTTTCCGGCAGCGGTGGTGGCACGACGCCTTGGTTGTAAACTGACATTTCTGCCAAACTGTTTCATCCTTGGATAAAGCCATCAACCCGGAATCCGCAGATGGCTTCGGATTCCACCATAAAATGTTTCTTGCGCTGGCCACAGATTCTTAACAACCTGTTCGGATCAATTTATGGAAAATTCTCAAACACCTCCATCGCCTGCGCCCAAAACTTCCGGCTTGGCGATTGCCAGCTTGGTTACAGGCATCACCTGCGTCGCTCCGCTTGCCATTATTTTTGGCCACATGGCGATGTCCCGAATCAAAAAATCCGCGGGTCAACTGACGGGACATGGTTTGGCTCTTGCCGGAACGATTTTGGGTTATGTCGGTCTCGTGGCATTGGTTTTTTCCATTGTCCCCATCCTTTTTATCGGAGCCCAAGCATGGAAAAAAGGCTCAGATCGCGCCGCTTGTATCATTCAGACCCGCAATGTCCAACAGGCGGTTCGCTCATATCAAGGCATGAACAGCCTCAACGCTGGCGACGCCATGAACTGGAATGAAATTATCGGTGCGGGTAAAATGCTTGAGCAACAACCTGTCTGTCCAACGGGTGGCACCTACACTTTCAGCGAAACCGTTCCACCAAAGGGAACTCTTGCTGGCCAATGCAGCCACACGGAGCACGTGCCGACTGAACATGCCAATTGGTAAGCTGGTATAAAATGGGTCAACTGCGCCTGTGAGAAGTCGGTTTTTTTGTTCGTAAGTCCTTTCGATTTACGGACAATCCGCGCCAATGAAACCCACTAACAAGCATGCCGCTTCGGTTATCCTGCGCCTTGCCGCAATCGGTTTGATCTCCGTGCTGAGTGCTTCAGCTGTCACGGATGAGCCTGCCGTCAAAACCGAAGGCACGGCCAATCCGAACCCGCTTCCCGCGATCGAGGAGGAAAATGCCATTTTGGCAAACATCAAGGCTCCCGAGGGAATGGTGACCAAGCTCTTCGCCCGCGAGCCGAATGTTCAGGACCCCACCGCGATCACCTTCGACGACCAGAACCGCCTCTACATCGCTGAGACCCACCGCTTCGAACGCGGCGTTGAGGACAACCGCCGCAACCCGTGGGTGGCGGATGACTACAAGCTCACCAGCACCGCCGAGCGTTTGGAGATGTTGAAAAAATACGCGGAGAAATTTCCTGACAAAAAGCCCATGGAGTATTTTACGAAATACTCGGAAATGATCCGGGTGATCGAAGATCGCGATGGCGATGGCAAGTGCGACCATGCCACGATTTACGCCGATGGTTTCAACCACCCGCTCGACGGCACTGCCGGCGGGGTCATGGCAATGGATGGAAAAATTTACTTCGCCTGCATTCCCCACGTTTGGTTGTTAGAAGACACGGATGGGGATTTGAAATCCGACAAACGTGAATCGCTTCAGGAAGGCTATGGAATTTCTGTCAGCCTGAGCGGTCACGATCTCAACGGCTTCGCCCTCGGACCCGACAACCGGATCTGGTTCACGATCGGCGACCGCGGTTACAATCTGAAAACCAAGGAAGGCAAACATCTCTACTCCCAATACGAAGGCGCCGTGTTCCGCATGGAGCGCGATGGCAGCAACCTGGAAGTCGTGCACACCGGATTGCGGAATCCGAAAGAGATTGCTTTTGACCGTTACGGAAATGCGTTCTCGGTAGATAACGAGGCGGACATGCAGGATATGGCACGCGTGGTCGCTGTTGTGGAAGGCGCGCATTCCGGTTGGCAGCGTGGCCATCAGGCATTCCAGAAATTCACCAACCTCATCCAAGGCACAAGCCGCCACGATACCAACTGGATGCGTGAGCGTCACTGGGACATGGACAGCCCGCTGCGTCCGCGCGCGATTCTCGCGCCCGCAGGTTGGGTTAGCAAGGGGCCGTCGGGTCTGGCCTACAACCCTGGCACGGGACTTTCGGAAAAATGGGACAACCATTTCTTTGTCTGCGATTTCGTCGGTGCGGGCAGTGCTGTGATCGGTTTCCGCATGGAACCAAACGGCGCGGGCTTCAAGGTCGAGCGGAAGGAAAATTTCGTCTCCGGCATGCTCTGCACGGATATCGAGTTCGGCTACGACAGCAAGGCCTACGTGACCGATTACGTCGGCAGTTGGCCGACCCACGGTTTCGGAAATATTCTCTCCTTCGAAGATCCGGCGGAAACCGCCAAGCCGGAGGCCAGACAAATCCGCGAGCTTTTCGCGAATGGCATCGAGAAATTGTTGCCGGAAAAACTCGCCGAGCTGCTGCGCCATCCCGACATGCGGGTTCGTCTTCGTGCCCAGTTTGCGCTCGCAGGTGATCCGGCGAATCGTGAGATCCTTGTCGCAGCGACGGATGCGAAAGAAAAAATCACCACCCGCCTTCACGGAGTTTGGGGACTTGGAAATCTCGCCCGTTTGAAGAAAGACACGGCTTCTGCCGATGCATTGGTCAAACTTTGCTCGGACGCCGATGCCAAAGTCCGCGGTCAAGCCATCCAAGCCCTTGGCGACGCAAACCACAAACCCGCCCTTCCAACCGCGGTTCAACTTCTGACCGATACCGATAGCAGAACCCAAATGCTCGCTGCCATCGCTCTCGGAAAACTCGGCACCAAGGAACACGTCGCCGCGCTCATGGAAGTTGTTAGAGAAAGTAACGACAAGGATGAGTATCTCCGCCACGGCGCAATCCAAGGCATGGTCACCATCGGCGATGCGGATGCCATCTACGCTTTCGCGAAAAGCGAATCTCCCGCCGTGCGCCGCGCGATCGTCCTCGCCTTTCGCCGCATGCAGGAGCCACGCATTGGCGATTTCCTGAAAGACTCCGAGCTTTCCATCGCTGTCGAAGCCGTTCAGGCGATCAATGACAACTACATCGAAGGCGCCCGACATGCCCTCGCCTCCGCCACCCACCTGTTAGGAAAATCCACTTGGGCGGTGGATCTCCGCATTCTCAACGCCATGATCCGCACCGGTGGTGATGAAAACGCGCGCCGCTTGCTCGCCATCGCCCGCGATGATTCCCAATCCGAAAACGCCCGCACTGAGGCGATCTGGCTCATCCGACGTTTCGATAAAATTCCCCCAACCGATCCGACCACCGGGAAGTATCGCCCGATTGAAGGAACCCGCAGCATCGAGTCCGTGATGCCGGAAATCCGCAAAACGCTCGAATCCCTGCTCACCAAATCCTCCGGCAATCTGCTCGTCGAAGTCATCGGAGCCTCAGGCCAATTCAAAGTGCCGATCCCAACCGAATCGATGTTCGGTCAGCTCAAAGGCAAAGGAATCCGCCCGGACATCCGGCTTGCCGCACTCAAGATGCTGGAAAAAGACGCGCCGAACGAACTTCCGAAAACCCTCGTCGAACTCACCGCTGATGCTGATCCTCGAATTCGCGGTGCGGCTCTCGAATCACTTGGCAAACTCGCGCCGGATACCGCTTTCGAAGTGGTCACCAAAATTCTCACCTCTGGCAAGCAGGACGACCAACAACGCGCTTACGCCCTGCTCACCAAGCTCAAACATCCCAAATCGGTGGAGACTCTGTTAGATCGATTGAATAAACTTTCCGCCCAACCCGCCGCCGTCCAGCTAGACATTATCAACGCCGCAGCAAAACGTCCCGAGCCGGAATTCAAAACCGCCCTCGCTGCATACGAAGCCTCGTTGGACAAAAACGATCCGCTCGCCGCTTTCCACACTGCGGAGCAAGGCGGAAACCTTGAGAACGGACGCAAAATTTTTAATGGAAGCGGGAACTGTGTGCAATGCCACAAGGCCGGCGACCGACCTGGTGGCGAGGCCGGACCGAATCTCAACGGCATCGGTGCGCGTCACGACGCGGCTTACATCCTCGAATCCATCGTCGATCCCAGCGCAAAACTCACACCGGGTTACTCGCCCATCGCGATCACCATGAACGATGGCAAACTGGTTTCCGGCATGCTGATGAAAGAAACCGAGACCGAAGTCGTCGTGCAGAACATCGAAACCAAGGCGGAAACCGTTTGCAAAAAAACCGATATCAAAACCCGCCCTCCCGCCATGTCCACCATGCCACCGATGGGGCTGGTTTTGAGCAAATCCGATATCCGTGATCTGGTGGCGTTTCTTCAGTCGTTGAACAAATAATCATGTCCGAATCCTCTAACAAAAAACCGCGTGTGAACGTCCGTCGTCCGGATGTGATGGAACTCGTATCCGCCGAGGTCGCGGTGCATTACCAATCCTCCTTGGTCGAAAAAATCAAGGATCAGGGCGGCAAGCTTTCGATCGGAAACACAACCCTGTTGCTCGCGAAGGATTTCGGATTCTGCTACGGCGTCGAACGCGCGATCGACCTCGCCTACGCATCCCGAAAGGTGTTTCCGGACAACCGCATCTTTCTCATCGGTGAAATCATTCACAACCCGGAGGTGAATCGCCAGCTACGGGAAATGAACATCGTTTCCCTGCCATGGCGGGAAATCGATGCGTCCTACGACGATCTAACAGAAAATGACGTGGTGATCGTTCCAGCCTTCGGCGCGCCCACGCATTTCATGGACAAGATCGAGCAACGCGGTTGCTACACGGTCGACACCACCTGCGGCGATGTGATGAAAGTCTGGCGCCGGGTGCGCGGTTACGCGAAAGACGGGATCACTTCCATCATCCACGGCAAAGCGGATCACGAGGAAACGCGCGCCACTTCCTCGCGCGCCCTCGGCGAGCAGGGCCAGGGACATTATTTGGTGATCCTCACGCTCGCGGATGCCGATTTCGTCTGTGATTACATCCGCAACGGTGGCGACAAAAAGGCATTCCTCAAACGTTTCGCCAGTTCCTACTCCGAAGGGTTTGATCCGGAACTGCATCTCCAGCGCATCGGTGTCGCCAACCAAACCACCATGTTGAAAAGTGAAACCCAGGAAATCCAGAACCGCCTCGCCAAGGCCATCGGCGATCGCGATGGCTCTTCTGAAAATTTTTCCGTGTTCGATACGATTTGTGGTGCGACCCAAGAGCGCCAGGACGCGCTTTTCGAAATGCTCAAAACCAAAATGGACCTGTTGTTGGTTGTCGGCGGTTACAACTCCTCCAATACCGCCCACTTGGTCGAGATCGGTGAAAAGGAACTGCCCACTTTTTTCATCCGCGATGCGTCCCAGATCAAATCCTTGGAGGAAATCGTCCACTATGATCTGCACCATCACCAGGAGATCACCTCGAACTACGCCAACGTGTTTTCGGGAAAAGACCACGTGGTCATTGGCCTCACTGCCGGCGCTTCCTGCCCGAACAACCTGATCGAAGCCACCGTGAAGAAAGTGTTCGAATTGCGCGGTGAAAAAATTTGATCGTCCGCTTGCCAGCACGCGGCGAATTTACAAACTCTACCCATATGGAACATCACGTTTACTTTTGGCTCAAAGATGAATTCAAAACCGAGGCAGGCCGCTCGCGCATGGAAGCCGCTCTCACCGAGCTTCTGAAATCCCCGAATATCGCCAAAGCGCACTGGGGCAAACCCGCTGCCACCGAATCGCGTCCGGTGACCGATCACTCATGGGATTACGGAATTTCCCTGCACTTCGATACCATGGAGGCTCACGAAAAATACCAGAAAGCCGATCCCGTCCACGACGCCTTTTCAGGTGGCCACCGCGACATGTGGGCGAAGGTCCTGGTGATGGATCTGGCGTGATTACAGATATTTCATGAACGCGGTGTAAACCTCGGACGGAATATCCAGCAATCCGTAATCCTTGGAGGAAACGAACAACAGGCTCTGTTTTCCTTTTCCTAACAGTTGTCCGTCGGATCCGAAGATCTGGTGTTCCAAAGTGCAGAACTTGCGGTTCGCTTCGGCAACTTTGATTTTCACCGTGATGGTATCGAACTCCCGGCTCTCACGCACGAACTTGTGCTCGAACGAGCGGGTGAGGATGTAGAACTTCGTGGTTTTGAGATCGAAATCCGGCATCGCGGCATTGAAGAACAGCTCGCGGGTTTTTCCGACGTAGAGGGGATACATGCCGAAATAGACGTTGCCGACGGAGTTGGTGTCCTGATAGGTCGCGATCATCGAGTAAACGAACCATTTTCCTTCAAAGTGGCCCGCAAGGTTGTGGTCGCCTCCGGAGACAGGAGCTTCGACTTCCGAGCGGGGTGCTGAAGGTTCCTGTTTGGTGATGGCGCGGATCGCAGGGATTTCCGCCGCGGCATGGATGACCTGATCGGCTTTTTCCGTAACCAGGCGCAGGAGATCGGTGGTCGTTACCAGCCAGACAACATACGCGAGCGGAAGCAGGGAGCCGACATACAACAGCACGTTCTGATTCAGCATGTAGCCAAATGCGAAGATCACCAAACACAGGCAGGCCATGGCGAACATCCGGATCTGCGGCAGCGGTTGTTGACTGTTAGGTACAAAACAGCGGGCAATCGCCAGGGCCGCGTAGCCCACGAAAAACGAAGCGTAAAACACCATGAAATATTCCACTTCGAACGAGGCGAAGTAACCGATCAGCGTGACAATCGCCACGACCAAAAAAGTGGGAATGGGTGAGGAGACGATTTGTTTCGGGATGATCGAGAGCAGCATGTTTTCGCTCTTCTCGACGTTCTTCTCGAGGAACCACTTGAGCGACACATATCCGCTGTCCAGCGTGGTCAGAACACAGATCACAAGGAATCCGAAATAGGCCGCGGGAATCCACGAGCTGCCCTCATAAAGGGTCGTGAAATAATCCACGATCAGGTGATGACTGTAGACGAGCTTGTCGAGAGGCGAGGCGGTGAATTGCAACTTGTCACCTGCATTCCCCATCACCCACATGGCGAGATAGCCGTGGAACATCAGCAGGCAGAAGAAGATCAGACCGCCGAAAACATAGCTCAGGCGGATCGAGGTGTTTTCACGATGGATCTGGATCGCACGCTGCCAATGTTGCAAATCCAGCCATGGCCCCACCAGCAAACCGACCACCAAAGGCACCGCCAGACCCCAGAAGCGTCCGTCATCGTATCGGTGGTCTTTTCCCAAGCCCATGATCCCGTCGCCAACCTGGATCGGACACAGCCAGCCAAGCACCGTGAGCACACAGGCGAGAAGCAGAGCGCCCAGCAGGGCGTGCCCGGCCTTGATTTTGCGGATCCCGAATTCCTCACCAAACAGGCAGCCCACTGCTAGCACCACGAACACCGCCATGCACACCGCCAGCGCCATTACCGCGTTGCCGCTGAATTTTTCCATGGTCTCCAGCAGCGGCACAAACAGGTATTTGACCAACGCAAACACCGTCAGCGACAGAGCCACAATCTGGTAGATGTAAAAAATGAGCCGGAAGGGCTTGGAAAACTTGTCAAAAAACAGGGCGAGAGATTCCTGACCGCCCTGATGTTTTTTCGCCACAATCTGGGTCAGCCATCCAAAAAGCATCAGGCCGATGGCATTGGGAATGGCAAACATCAGCAGCCCGCGCATCCCGAACATGAACGAAATCTGGACACTGAAAAACAGCCCGAGACCCCACATCCACGCCAAGGCCACCGAGTTTCCCCACAAAAAAGCATTCAGCCACCGCAAATTCATTCCCCAAA
>CBFGOP010000065.1:0-12367 GCA_965650415.1 uncultured Prosthecobacter sp.
GGGAAAATCTTCGGCAGTGCGGAGGAATTGCCCGCGATTGAAAGCAAGATCACGATCCACTTCAAAAAAGCGAATCAAGCTGGAATCGAGTTGGTCGGCGATCTGGTCACCCTCGCCAGTTTTCGGAAGTTTATCGAGTTTTCCAAACGCCATGCTCCAGGAAGATTCGAGAGCGAGCAGCCGATTCAGATTTGTCACCAAAGCCTCCGCAGCGGGCAGAGCGTTGAGGTGTGCTTTGGCCGTTTCCGTTCTCTCGATAAAATCCGCGAGGCGGGCTTCACGACCGTGAGCGAGGTGTTGTACCGTACGGAAGGTGGCGATCGATAAATTTTTGCGATCCGATTCGGTGATGAACTGCCAGAATGGCTCGCGCAGTTCGAGCGGCGATACACCGCCTTCGAGGTCGGCACAGTAGAGAAATTGAATGGCTGCTTCTCGGATTTGCCTGCGACTTGGCATAATGTTATCTGAGTTTGTTAGGGAGTGGCTTCGGCATGGTTTTTTCGATCTCTGTGAAGATCTCGATCATTCCCACAGCCGCTCTGGCAGCTTCGCGGCCACGGTTCATGCTTGCAGAGATGCAACGGGCATGTGCCTGCATTTCATCATTCACCAACAACACCTCGTGAATGACCGGAATGCCGTGTTGGACGGCAAGTTCTTGCAGCGATTGAGTAACAGAAGCACCGATCAGATCGGCGTGTTGGGTGTCTCCACGTATAATCAATCCAAGTGCGATAACGCAGCTGATGTCTGGTCGCTGAATCAGTTTGGCAACGACCACCGGAATTTCAAAAGCACCCGGTACGCGGACGATATCGATTCTCGCCATCGGACTGAGCTCGCCGAGTTCCTCAATCGCGTTGTTCACCAGAGCGTCGGTGAACTGCTCGTTGTATTTCGATGCAACAATACAGATTCTGACCTTGTGGCCGATAATTCTTGGTTTGGGTTGCAACGCGTTGGACATGTGTGGGCTATGGGGTGAAGGAGAAAAAAAGTCAACTGGCAGGGATGAGAAATCAAAGTGAGTGGATCAACTGGCGAGACACCCGGGACAGTTCTGAACATAATGATCCGGATGGATTTCGGAAAGCTGGGGTTGGGTATCGGTCAGACAAATATCCGAATTTCCGAGGAGATTGCGGGGTTGAAAAGCGCAACCGACCGGAGGCTTCGCGAGATTGGGAGGAAGGCCAGGAATGGTGATCAGCGGTTGGCCTTTCGGCTGGACCGATGGAATGGATTTCAACAGAGAGCGGGTGTAAGCATGGAGAGGATTGCGGAATAGCTCGTTCTTTTCCGCGCTCTCGACGATCCGGCCCGCATACATGACGTTGATGTGATCGCAGACTTCGGAAACGACTGCGAGATCGTGGGTGATGAAAATGATCGATGTTCCGAGTTTTTCCTGCCTGTCCTTGATCAGATCCAAGACCTGCTTCTGGACGGTGACATCGAGGGCAGTGGTCGGTTCGTCGCAAATCAACAACTCCGGTTTGGTGATCAAGGCTATCGCAATCATCACCCGCTGGCGCATGCCACCGGAAAATTCATGCGGGTAGGATTGGATCCGCTTTTCAGGATCAGGAATCCCAACCTCGGCAAGCGCATCGATAGCCCGATTCATGGCCGCTTTGCCTTTGAGGTTCTCGTGCAATTCCAGCGGCTCGGTAATCTGGTCGCAAATCCGCATATACGGATTCAGAGAGGTCATCGGATCCTGGAAAATCATGGAAATTCTTTTTCCACGGATCGTTTGCAGTTTTTTTTCTCCCACACTGAGCAGATCAATTCCATCAAACATCGCCGTACCACGTACGATCTTGCCGGGAGGCGTGGGAATCAGGCCAAGCAGGGAGTAACAGGTCACGGATTTTCCGGAACCGGATTCTCCCACAATGCCAAGGGTCTGACCCCGATCGATGCGAAAGGAAACATCTTCGACGGCATGCACCACTCCGTGACGCGTGAAGAAACGGGTGGTGAGATGTTTGACGTCGAGCAACATGGTTCAATATTGAAACTCTGAGGGTTGAATCAGGCCTTGTCCAAGATTGAGTTCCAATGTTCGAGATGGTCTTTCTGACTTTGGAACAGCGCGGTAGTGTCGTCGTGGATGGTGACGGCGTTGATTTTGTCACCGATACCGTTGAACTTGCAGCCACGTTCTCCCGTGTTGTTTTTACCGGTGATTTTCTCAACCACATCCATGCCGTTGGTCACCTGTCCAAATACCGAGTGACGGTTGTCGAGGAAAGGGGTGGGGGTGGTGGTGATGAAAAACTGGGAACCGTTGGTTCCGGGACCGGCATTCGCCATCGAAAACACACCGGGGCTTTTATGGCGCAGTTCCGGATGAAACTCGTCGGCAAATTTGTAACCCGGACCGCCGCGACCGGATTCGGTCGGATCACCACCTTGTAGCATGAAACCCTCGATTACGCGGTGGAAGGCAATGCCGTTGTAGTAACCGCGTTTGGCGAGATTGAGGAAATTGGCACAGGTCAACGGAGCCTTGGAGGCATAAAAGGTCGCGTCGATGTCGCCGGCGGTGGTGTGGAGCGTGATTTTGATGTCGTTCATGATCGTGGAAAGGTGAGCCAAATGGAAATCGGCCTCCGCAAATGTCCGCAAATGCGGGGATTTATCAAGGTTCAATTCGCCCCCACGTCACTTCAGTTTCTCTAACACCCAATGATATTCGGAGGCGATCTGCTCTTCGACCGGGCGTTGCAGGTTTTGTGGCAGCACCCCCCAGGTGTAGGTTTCGATTTCGAAATGGTTGCAACTGCCCGGATGCTTTTTCCACCAATGCAGGGTTTCCTCCACGTGTTGATGGGTCGAAGCCAACGGACTGGCGGGTTTGGTATCCAAAGGAATGTGGAAATGCACCCGGGCCTCGACGAAATCCTCAGGTCGGATCGTCTTGGTATCGATCGCTTCCAAAAACACGGGCAAGTCCCGGAAGCGCTCGATTCCTGAATTTCGATGTTTTGCAATGACCTGATGAAAATAGGTCGGTTCATCGAATTTTCGGATGGCTGCGATCGCATCCGCATCACGCGGATCCAAGCTCAGCGCATTGGAAAGATGGATTTTCGACAGGCGGATACCCGCCAAATTAGCCAAGGTATGGAGTGAATGATGCGCATCATCGAACTCGATCGCGAAATGGCAGCAATCGTAATTCAAGCCGATGCGCTTCTCAATCAGCGTGGGGGATTTGGCGTCTTGATGAAGCCGATCGAAAAACGCCAGAGTCTCGACGGTATTTTCAAAATGCCCAATAGGTTCGGGTTCCAGACCCAAGTGCAGATCGATCTGATATTTTTGCGACAAATCCTCGATGAAATAAGCCATTTCGATGAGATTTTTGCGGATCTGTGCTTCATCGGCATGAAAGGTCTTGTGTGAACCCGGGAGGGTGGAAATCGATCCTCCGGAGCTTTTCGGCGCGATACGGGCAATGATTTTGAAGAGGTTCTGGGTATAAACGACCCGTTCGTCTGTCGTCCAATCCGGTTGAAAGACCTTTTCCTTCACCCGTGTCCCGTGAAACGCACCGTAGGGAAAGCCGTTAATCGTAAAAACCACGCAGTGATTTTCCTGCAGCCAATCCTGAAACCCATTCAGGTGATCACCCTCCAACAGCTCTGCCGCCGCGCGGGCCGAAAGCCGCAAACCGATGGGAAATGGCTGATGGGTGGATTGGTGACCCGAGGCCAACAGCCGATCCCGAACCCCAAGCACATGCTTTTCAAGAGCCCCGAGGGTCTCTGACCAGGATTCAGCCGGATGGATATTGGTGCAGTAGCCGAGGATCATGGAGATAAAAGCTGAAACGCTGAAAATCTAAAAAGCTGAAATAAGAGTGAGTGTTAACGAGCTATAATTTAGGCGAAGCGTGATGGCTTGGATGAAGTCAAATAAGAGGTTTAAAATTGAGAGCGAAGCGCAAAATTTCAGCATTTCAGATTTTCAGCGTTTCAGATTTTATTTTCTACCGCCTTCGCCACGCGGAGCATGGTGGCCTCATCGAATTTTTTGGCCATAATTTGGATTCCGACCGGGAGGGCGGGCGCACCATCAAAGGCGGTGGTGCCGCAGGGCACCGAAATCGCGGGAATACCGGCGAGGTTGGCGGCAATGGTGAAGATGTCGGCCAGGTAGTCCTCCAAGGGATTTTCGGAACAAGCTCCGATCTTGCGAGCCGGGGTGGGGGTCACGGGCGAGAGAATGGCGTCCACATTTTCAAACGCCTGATTGAAGTCGCGGGTGATCAGTTTTCTGACTTTCTGCGCCCGGGTGTAATATGCATCGTAGTAACCGGAAGAGAGTACGTAGGTTCCTAGGATGATCCGACGTTTTACCTCGGGACCGAAGCCTTGTTCGCGGGATTGGTGGTAAACATCGATGATATCCGAGGCACCGGTGGCGCGATTTCCGTAACGGATTCCATCGAATCTGGACAAATTCGAAGACGCCTCCGCTGGGGCGATCACATAATAGGTCGCCACCACATGAGAGGTATATGGTAAGGATAACTTAATAATCTCAGCTCCTTGACTTTCAAGATGTTGGATACATTTTTCAACATTTTCCCGAACTCCAGGATGAATGCCTTCCGCGAAGTATTCATCTGGGATTCCGAGCTTCAAACCCTTCACACCAGCATTCAAAGAAGCCGAATAGTCCGGAACTGGTATATTTACTGAGGTGGTATCAAGAGGATCATATCCAGCGATCGTTTGAAGAAGCAAAGCTGCGTCATCCACGGTATTGGTGAAAGTCCCGATCTGGTCGAGAGAAGAAGCGAAAGCAACCAGGCCGTAGCGGGAAACCCTACCGTATGTCGGTTTCAATCCCACCACTCCGCAATGCGAGGCTGGCTGGCGGATTGAGCCACCGGTGTCAGATCCAAGAGCAGCAAACGCGGTGCCGTCGGCAACAGCAGCGGCCGATCCACCGGAGGAACCACCCGGGATTCGCTCCGGATCGTGTGGGTTTCGGGTGATCTGAATGGCGGAGTTCTCAGTAGCCGAGCCCATTGCAAACTCATCCATGTTGGTCCGACCAAATGGAATTGCACCAGCCTCTTTTAATTTTTTAATAACTGTTGAATCATAAGGAGATACGTAATTATTTACTAAAAATTTAGAACTGCATGTGCAAGGCTCTCCAAAGGTGTTGATATTGTCTTTGATGGCAATCGGAAGTCCTCCGAGCGGTTTCGAAAGCTCAGCCTGAGCGGCTGTTTCAAGCGCAGATTCGAGATCAAACGAAACGTACGCTTTAGTTTGAGAATCGCGTTCGGCAATTGCGGTTGCAAGTGACTGGATGGCTTGGCTGGGAGTGGATTCGCCTGAGAGGAATTGACGGCGGAGTTCGGTGAGGGTCATTGAAGAATGAATGATAAAGAGTGAAGGTGGGCACTATCGCCGAGAGCGCCGCATGAAGAGAGAATTATGCATCGGCGACGACTTTGGGAACGCGGATTTGGGACTGAGCTTGGTCGGGTGCGTTGCGAAGTATGAGCTCGGGATCGAGGCTGGTGAGGGGGGTGTCATCACGCATCTGGCCGAGTTGCCCATGATCGTCCAGATCCATGTCATCCGGGAGGTCGATGGAAGAGAGTGATTCAACATGCTCCAGGATGGCGTCGAGCTGGGACTGGAAGGTGACAACCTCGTCCGGAGTGAGATCGAGACGCGCCAATTTGGCGACATAGCTGACATCGATGTGCTGATTGGACATGGAAAGATTCGTGTTGGTTGATTCCGAAGTGAATCGGACGCGGGCATAATTCAGGGTAAATCCGAAAATGAAAACCACAGAATACAAAGAAATTCAGATAATATCTGCTTTCAATTCCTATTTGAGTCTCTGTTCTGAAATGCTCGAAAATCCGCAATTCAAGTATTATACCCAAAAAAATAGCCACAGAGAAAATCAATTCTCTGTGGCCTCGGGGAGGATGGGGGATGATCTGGGAAATTCAGTCTGAGTTGAATTATGGATGGTTAGACCCAATTATTCCTCTGCCTTTTCTTTTTTCGGAGTTGGGCTGCCGGGGCATCTGGAGCAGAGCTCGAGGCCTTTTTTCTTGGCATCGGCATAGGTCATTTTATTGAGTTTTTCCAATTCGGCTTTATCTTTCGTTAATCTTCTGCAGGCTTCAACATGAACGCGTTTTTTGTCGGCTACCTGATACACAACGGTATCGTCAGCGGGTGCAGCTCCTGCGTTTTGGAAAAAAAGAAGGCTCAGTGCGGACACCGCCAACAGTTTCTTAACTGATTTGAATTTGGTTTTCATAATGATGGATTTTGCGAATGCATCGATAGAATAAATTTACATGCAACAAAGTCAAGGGTTTTTCTGAAAAAAAATGATGAATGAATCACCCAATTACAGCCTCAAGAATATCCGCGATTTCCGCAAGCCTTCCAACTCCTTGATATCCACAGGCAAGATCGCCAGTGGCAGGTTGGATGATGTGGCAGCCGTCTTGCTGAAGTTGCTGGACGTTGCGCTGCGTGGCGGGGTGGAGCCACATTTTTCCGTTCATAGCGGGGGCGATGAAGACGGGGGTTTTGCGTGGGAGGGCGAGGTAAATGGAAGTGAGGGGATCGGGTGCATGGCCGTGGGCCAGCAGAGCAAGGGTATTGGCGGAAGCGGGGGCGATAAGGAGAAGATCGGCCGTATCAGCGAGTTCGATGTGACCGGGTTTCCATGATTGTTTTTCGTCTTCCAACGAAACCAAGACCGGATTGCGAGTCAATGTCTGCAATGTGAGAGGAGTGATGAACTCACAAGCCGAGCGAGTCATCACCGCATGCACCTCATGCTTGGCTTTTATCAGCTGCGACGCAAGATCGGCTGACTTGTAAGCTGCGATGGATCCGGATATTCCAAGTAGGATTTTCATGAAATTATAAAATTTCAGCGCAGCATGGTTGCTGCCTTTTTGAGTGCTTGGGCGAGGGCGGCGATGTCTTCTTCGGTGTTGTACAGGGCGAAGGAGGCTCGGGTGGTGCCGGTGATGCCGAAACGGGCCATGAGCGGTTGGCAACAATGGTGTCCGGTGCGGACTGCGATGCCCATCTGGTCGATCAAGGTCCCGAGATCGTAGTGGTGAATTCCTTCGATCGCGAACGAAATGGCTCCGATTCGGTCGGCAGGACCGTAGAGGCGGATTCCGGGGATTTCGGATAGTGCGTCAGCGGCAAGTCGGATCAGGGATTCCTCGTGGGCTTGGATGTTGGAAAGCCCGATGCCGTTGATGTAATCGAATGCGGCGGCCAGAGCGATAGCACCCTCGATGTTGGGAGTTCCGGCTTCGTATTTGAAAGGGAGGTCGTTGTAGGTGGTTTTTTCAAAGGTGACTTCCTTGATCATTTCACCACCGCCACGCCATGGCGGGAGTTGTTCTAACAACCCTTTGCGTCCCCAAAGCACGCCGATCCCGGTGGGGGCGTAAACCTTGTGACCGGAAAACGTGATCAGATCCGCACCGAGAGTCTGGACATCGATACTCAGGTGAGGGATGGCCTGCGCAGCATCGAGCAACACCGTGATGCCGAATTTCTTGGCGGCGGCGATCATTTCCCTAACAGGATTGACCGTTCCGAAGGCGTTGGAAACCCAGGTGAGGGCGAGGATTTTGGTGTTTTCCGAGAGGAGGTTTTGAAACGCGGTCTGATCCAACACACCATCGTCATCGCATGGAATCACGCGCAAGATCGCACCCGTTCGCCCGGCGAGCATTTGCCATGGCACGATATTGGAATGGTGCTCGAGGGCTGAAATGAGGATTTCCTGACCCGCAGCAATCGGTAGAATGTTCGCAGCCAGATTGATGCTGTCGGTACAGCCAGAAGTGAAAATCACTTCATCGGGACTGGAAGCATTGAGGTGTTTGGCAACGGTGATGCGGGCCTCTTCGTGAGCCCGTGTCGCTTCACGCGCCAGATGGTGCGTGCCGCGATGGATGTTCGAATTGATTTTCTCATAATACCTCCGCGAGGCTTCGAGCACCGCCAGCGGCTTGTGGGTGGTGGCCGCATTGTCCAAATAAACCAGGGGCCGACCGTTCACGGTTACCGCTAGGATGGGGAAGTCGGCTTTGAGAGAAGAAGAGAGCATGGAGCGGAGAGAAAGGAAAAGAGGAGATGTATAATAACTACGAAAGTTGTTCGATCGCAGCTTCCAAGGACGGGAGATCCTCGACCGAGATGACTTTCGCCTCGGGAGCGATTTTTGCAACCAGGCCTGCGAGGACTTTTCCGGGGCCGATTTCGATGAATTCGGTATGGCCTTGGGAAACCAGATACTGGATGGACTCGATCCAGCGCACGGAACCGGTGACTTGAGAGGTCAGGGTGGAGCGGATTTCATCGGGTGCGGAGACAGGTGCGGCGGTGAAGTTCGCAACCACAGGGATGGCGGGCGAGCTGATGTTGGTTTTGCCAAGTTCAGCAGCCAGCTTCTCTTGGGCCGATGACATCAGTGAGGAATGATAGGCGCCGGCGACGTTGAGTTTGATCGCACGGCGGATGCCGAAATCCTTGGCCTTGGAAACCGCGTCGTCGATGCCAGAGGAAGAACCGGAAATCACGATCTGGCCCGGGGCGTTGAGGTTGGCGACATCGACTCCGGTAGCTTTCGCAAGCTCACGGATTTTTTCCTCATCGCCGCCAATGAGCGCGGCCATCGAGCCGTCGGTGGCGTTGCAGGCCTCTTCCATGAAGGTGCCGCGACGGGAAACGAGGTGAAGTCCGTCCTCGAAGGAGAACGTTCCGGCGGCCGCGTGGGCGGTGAACTCACCAAGAGACAAACCCGCAGCGGCGACCGGATTGAAATTTGGCAAACGGGATTTGAGCAGTTCTAGACCGATCAAGCCATGGAGATAAAGGGCTGGCTGGCATTTTGAGGTGGCCGTAAGCGAGTCCTCGGGGCCTTCGAACATGATGTCGGTTAGAGAGTAACCCAGGGCGGCATCGGCTTTCACAGCAAGATCGCGGGCGATGCTTGAGGACTCGATCCAATCACGAGCCATGCCGATTTTTTGTGCGCCTTGTCCGGAAAAAAGAATAACGGGTGAAGTCATGGCGGGGTTTTAAACAGGGGAAATCGACTTGGCTAGTCTTTCGATCAGGAGAATGATGGACAGAGAGCGGGTTTCAGGTGCAATTTCTCAACCGTGAGAGAGACGATGATCGAGACTAGGGATTTGCACCGGAGCTACCGGATCGGGAAAAAGTCGATCGAGGTGCTGCACGGAATCGATCTGAAAATCGGCAAAGGCGAAAAGGTGTTTTTATGCGGACCCAGCGGCGCGGGAAAAACCACTCTGCTCTACACGCTCGCTGGACTCGAGCACCCGGAACGTGGCAGTGTGCTGATCAACGGAACCGACCTCTATCAGATGGGACGTAAAGAGCAGGCGGCTTTCCGGAATCGTTCGATCGGATACGTCTTTCAAAACTATCACTTGTTACCCGAACTGACAGCAGTCGAGAACGTTTCGGTGCCGGGAGCCATCGCCGGATTGAACCAAACCGAGGCGGCTTTGAAGGCTCTGGAGCGGGTTGGCTTGCGCGACCGGGCCGATCATTTGCCGGCCGAACTTTCCGGCGGAGAGCAGCAGAGAGTCGCGATTGCGAGAGCGATTGTGAACCAGCCAGCCGTGCTTTTTGCGGACGAACCGACCGGAAATCTTGACTCCAGAAACAGCAAGGAAATCATGGAAATACTTTTACAACTCGCTAATGAACATGACGTTACGCTTGTAGTAGTGACTCATGATCAGGAGCTAGCAAAGGTCGGAGACCGGACCTTGGTGATCAAGGACGGCAAGGTGAATTGAATTTCACTCGAAGAAATTTTTGAGGGCGCGCTGTTCGTCGGGAGCGAGAGATTCTCTCCAAACCCGATCGCCACCGGAGCCCTTGGTCGCTTGTCCGCCGGCGGTGGACTGGCTGGCACTTTGGTCGGCCGTGTGTTTCCCATCCTGCAACTGCAGCAAATCGCCAGGCATCGAGCGGGAGAGATCCTTGGCTTCAAGAGCGGTCAAATCTCCGACATCAACCCCGTCTTTTGGGTTTTTGAGCACATTCGGATCGTGGCCCGGGCCGCGCTGAACTCCGCCTTTTCCGGGACCATTTTTGCCTTCGCCTTCACCCGGTTGACCTTCTCCGCCTCCTCCGCCTCCTCCGCCTCCTCCGCCTCCTTCGCCTCCTTCGCCTCCTTCGCCTTCGCCATCTCCGAGCAACTGATCTGACCAGTCATCTCCCTGACCTTGGCCATCACATGCTTGATTGAGCGATTTCTGGAGCTTTTCCATGTTTTCCTTGAGCTGCTGCATCTGCTCGGCGTTCAGCTTACCCAGATCCTTGGGATCGAGCTGGGAAAGTTGGTTCAAAAGCGCCTGATTCGGCTTCATGGCGCCGTTTTTCAGACCTTCCAAGGCCTCCTCGAATTCCTCAGCGAGCTTTTGTTTCTCTTGAGAACTGAGCTCTTTGGCGACTTCGGACAGGTTTTTCATGGTTTCCGCCGCCTCATTGAGGTCTTTCTGCAAATCCTGCATGCTGGATTGATTTGTCTCCATCAGGCTGTCTGTGGCCTCCAGAGAAGAGTGGCTGAACCATTGTTCTTCCTCTTGGGCACGCAGCTCGTTCAGTCGCTCCTGCATCTCCTCTAGGTATGTTTCATCCACCATCGCATCCTTGGTGAGTTGCTCCAGTTGAGAATCCAGTTGCGACCAGGCTTGAGGTTCGCGCAGGCCTTGGGAGTCGCCGGTGGATCTGGCTTTGATCGGGATCAGGAGACCGATACCCAACAAAATCAAGGCTGCGAGAGGGGGGGTAAGGGTTTTCGGGAGGTGCCAACGGAGCGATTTTGACAGGTTTGGCGGCGCGTCCGGCCATGGCACAATGCCTTGGGAAGCCGTGGAAAGGGCTGAATCCAGCTGTTCTGAGGCCTCAATCCGGACCATAGATTGCTCGGGTTTTTCAAAACGCTTCCAAACTCGCGCCAAAACCACCAGAGCCACAAACAGGAGTAAAAGCCCAATGGAGCCACCGAGAACTGTTGGGTGAAAATGGGGAAATTCACGTCGAAATACCAAAACCAGCACCGAACTCAAGGCAGCCGTAATCATCAGCGGCGCTGCCAATCCATCCAAAAACCAAGCAAGATTGATGCTGCGTGACAGCCTGCGTGCTTGCTTCATCCAGAACCGCTGGCGTTCGGCATTTGCTGATTCCATAAACAGCAAACTACGCAGAGTTTTCGCATCTTGCGACTCGTTTTTTCGATCCGCAAAAACAGGGTGTAGGGCCATTTCAGTCAAGTTTCTTGCCTTCCAGCTCCCTAAACTAAATGATTTGGCATTACATATAGCGTGAAAATACAAGGGTTTGCGGCGAGTTCTGTTAGATCGACTTTCCTTACAAGTGACCGGGTGGAAGTGTGAATTCGGGGTTTTCGTGTCGGTGGATTCGCTGATTTTCGGGGAACTTTTTGGACTTGGTGAACTTGTAATTTTCCAAACTTTTTTTTCCGTAGTAGCGAATCCGACCAACACGAATGTATGGAATCCACCCTCGGGCGGCAGCTTTTCGGAGTCCTTCAAGAGTCATTCTGAGGTAATCGGCAGCAAGTTGTGGGGGCAAGATTCCATTTTCTTTGAGACTGAAAACACGCCAAAGCTCGAGACGATTGAGTTCTTTTTTAGTCAACTCTCTGGCTCGCCAAGGGTCATTAAAAAGTGACTTTTTCGGGGTTCTTTTGGGGAATTTCGGCATGAGAAAGATTAAGTTTCGTTAAAGATAGCAGCGAATGGGTGCGGGTCAATCCTTGAGCTGTTAGACGCGAAAGAACAAAGGACGACCACGAAGGCAAGACCAGCGTTCGCAGTGTGTCGCCCCAGCTCCTGTTACTGCCTCGACAGGCGAGGCCTAGAAAATGGTCAGGCTCCGCCCTTCACTCTGTTACAGGAAGAGCGTTTAGGGGTGGCAAAACCATTGCGTCAAGTTCGGAAAACCAGTCAGGAGTTTCAGCGGGTTGAGCTTTTGGCGTGTCAGAATAAAGCGAAATGCAAACATAGAGAACCCCTGTTTCAATGTCGGTTGTTTTCTTGAAAAGACCCTTGGCTTTCGTAGTGCGTGACGATCTAACACCGCCGAGGACAAGAGTTTGACCGATAGTCATTTCAAGTGATGTTTCGACGTTTTGAGTTTGCAATACGGGAACCGCTGCGCCGTCGATTTCAACCGATCGTCCGACTAGGCCGCCAGTTTGACGAACAGCAAGGCGGACACGATCAGAAGCGAGGAATTGCGGGTTAATCTCCATGGAGAGG
>CBFGOP010000066.1:0-12031 GCA_965650415.1 uncultured Prosthecobacter sp.
AATGGAGCGGGCGATGAGATTCGAACTCACGACATCCACCTTGGCAAGGTGGCGCTCTACCACTGAGCTACGCCCGCGTCGCTAAACGCGTGCGGAGTTGTTACCCTACCGCGACTCGCGATCAAGAGAATTTTTAGTAAAAATGTGAAAAATTTTTCTTCGCACCGGGCTTCCGCACCTCTACCCATACTCAGCCCGAATATGTCCGATAAACTCGCCCAGATCATCGCCACGAAACATCTCGAAGTGGAAGCACTCCTTCCCCGTGCCGCACATCTTCGTGCCGCAGCCCTCCAGAGAAACGAGTTCCGTGGCTTCCGCGCCGCCCTCGATCGTGGCCCGAACCAGCTCGGACTCATCGCCGAAGTGAAAAAGGCCTCGCCTTCAGTGGGATTGATCGACCCCGATTTCGATCCCATCCGCCAAGCCCAGCGCTATATCGATGGCGGTGCATCCTGCCTCTCCATCCTCACCGATGAAGAGTATTTCCAAGGCTCCCTCAGCTACCTCTCGAAAATTTCCGAATTCTCCCCCATCCCGCTCCTTCGCAAGGATTTCACCATCCACGAAACCCAGATCCACGAGGCCGTCATCGCCGGTGCGGATGCCATCCTGCTCATTGTCGCGGCTCTCGATGACAATCTTCTCAAACACCTCTACGACGAAGCCAAATCCTTTCAGTTGGATGTCCTCGTCGAAGTTCACGATCTACCTGAAATGGAACGCGCCCTCGAACTTGGGGCCGACCTCATCGGAATCAACAACCGCAACCTCAAAACCTTCGAGGTCGATATGGCAACCACCGAACGTCTGGCCGAAGAAGTCCCCGACGACGTCATTCTCGTCTCCGAGAGTGGAATCAAAACCCACGATGACGCCCTCCGTGCCCTTCGCGCTGGTGCCAACGCCCTTCTCATCGGTGAAACCCTGATGCGCGCCAACGACCCTTCACGCGAGATCGAAGCCTTTCTCAATCTAACCGAATAAAGCCATGCCTCTCGGAAAAATCCCGCTGCTCTTTCTGCTCTGCTTCACTCCCCTTCAAGCCAAGGAAACCGCCGCAAAAATCACCGGGAACGAGGCCGGATGGGTTGTGCTGAAAAAATCCGATTTCGCTCCGGTCAACAGCGCGGAAAACACCTGGAGCTTCGATGATGAAAAAGCCGAGATCGCATGCACCGGCGAACCGCTCAGCGTGATTCGCACCGCCAAGACCTATAAAAATTTCGAACTCGTGGTCGAGTGGATGCATGAAAAACCCGCAGGCAACTCCGGCATTTTCGTATGGACCAGCAAAGTCGCTCTCGACACCCTAACAAAACCGGGACTGCCGGACGAAGGAATTGAAGTCCAGATCCTCGATCCCGGATTCAAGAATCACTACGAAAAAAGCTCAGGAAAAAAAGGCGATTGGTTCACCTGCCACGGTGATGTGTTTCCGGTGAAAAAAGCGAGGTTGGAACCCTTTGCTCCTCTCTCACCCGATGGCTCCCGCAGTTTCCCATCCGCAGAAACCACCAAATCCCACGGCAACTGGAACCATTACTATGTCCGCGCCATCAATGGAGAAATCCGCTTGTGGGTCAACGGAACCGAAGTCTCCGGCGGCAAAAACGCCAGCCCGAATGACGGCTATATCTGCCTCGAATCCGAAGGCAGCCCCATCCGCTTCCGAAACCTCAAGATCCGGGAATTACCCTGAAATGAACTCCCATCCCAACGATCCTCTCCACGGTTACACCTTGGAAACCATCGTCACCCGTCTGGTTGAAGAATACGGCTGGGACGAACTCGCCGACCGCATCCGCATCCGTTGCTTCGCCAACGATCCATCCATCAAATCCACTCTGACGTTTCTCAGAAAAACCCCTTGGGCGAGAAACAAGGTCGAGACGCTGTTTATTGAGCTACTCAAAGATCAGGAGAGAGAATAGTGAAGCGTTAACGGTAGGGCGCCATCGCCGAGGGCGCCGCGCGAAGCAAGATGACTCTATTGGATCATCTCATCAATCATTCCATTCTTTTTCATTTCATGCGGCACCCTCGGCGATGGTGCCCTACTCTCAAACCTTCGCGTCCAACCATCTGCCCTTGAAGTGCAGTCTTGTGAAAACAATCGCCTGCGTGAACAGATCCAGACTGAGAACAATCCACACACCCGTTAGAGTGATCAGTTCCATGCTGGACAACACCCACAATACCCCGATGCGATAAAACAGCATGCTGCTGAACGCCCAACGCATCACCATGCGAGTCGCTCCCGCCCCACGCATGGTCGTTTTCAAAATAATACAGGTCGCAAAAAACGGCTGTGTGATAGCGCACACCACCAACAACGGACCTGCTAAATTCGCGTGCAGTTCACTGCCTGGCGCCAGCAGCCCGATCAACCAATCCCCACCCAAAACAAAACACACCCCCATCGTGAACATTACGCCGGCCCCCAGTTTCCAGGCAAAGCGAACCGCGTGCTTCGCCATTTCCTTAGAGCCCGCCCCGAGATACTGACCTGTTAGAGCCGCCGCAGCCGCAGCGATCGCAAAACCCGGGAGGAAACTCATCGATTCCAAACGCACCGCCATGAAATGCGCGCCCAAAGCACCCTCTTGATTCAGATTCGAAATCACCCGTAATCCGTAGGAATGAATCATCCACATTCCGGCAACTTCGATGGCTTGCGGAACGCCGACCCTCCAGATTCGCAGGATCGTATCAAAATGAAATTTCAGAGCCTCCTTGCGCCACATCAGTCCTTCGCTTCTGCGAATGGCCAAGGCAACCACTACGGTTGCAAGTCCGATAATCCAGCCGACCACCGTTCCAAGCGCGATCCCTTTCACGCCCATGTTTCCGAACGGCTCTGGACCGAAAACGAACAGCACACTGAAGCCCATGTTCACGATATTGACGACGAGCATCACGAAAAACGGGGTTTTCGTATCACCCGCGCCACGCAGAGCCGCGTTCACGGAAAATACCGCCCCTGCAATGGGACCCGACCATGATAGAATGCGAATATAGTCCTCTGCGAAAACCGCGGCGGCTGGAGAGAGACCCATCCAACGAATCAGCGGAATCGTCGCCAGCTGTAATACGAAAAATGCAGCAAACCCTGCGATTGCACCCAGCCACAAACCTTGGCCAAGTCCGAGGTTCGCCAATTTCTCATCACGGGCTCCGGTCGCACGGGAAACCAAAGCCATCACTCCCGTTGCCACAGAACCTTGAAAAATAAAAAGAAACCACGCCACATATCCGCCCAGCGCCATCGCATCGATGATCGCCACGCGTTCTTCACCAACCGCCATGCGCCCGGCGATCAGGATATCGGTCATTCCCACAAAAAACGCGAGAATCTGCTCCAACAACGGCCACACCGCCAGGGTAAGAACCTGCATCGTCAGGCTCATTTCACCAAGTTTGCCAGGCAGCTTGACCTCCGAGCCCCGCTCGCAAGCCTCCACCGATATACCGAGTTTATCCATCCGCGCCAACCCTCACCCCGCCATCCAAAGGGTTCAATCCCACATTTCAAAAATCTGTTCCCGCTGTTCGGACAAGGATACCGTGGACTTTGAAAACGTCAGCACCGCTCCAACTCCGGCCGCATGCTCCGCACCCAAGCGCGGTTCGACCTCGATTTTGGGAAACGTGTATCTGCGTCGCGAGCGAACCCACAGCAGCAACAAAACGACAACCGTCGATCCCACGAATGCGGCAATCAGATAGCCTTTTAAAGTCCATGACCACTCCGGCAGCTTGAATCCTTTTTTTTTCGAGGACATCACCTCCTTCTTCGTCACGGGCCTCTCATCCGATGTCTCACTTGCCGTTCCCGCCATCATCCGCTCCATCCAATAAGCCCGCACGGAAATCTGGATCAAAAACTCCTCCATCTGCTCATACACACCCATCGCTTGTGTTGCCTTGACCAACGCACTCTCACGCGCCCGCCTCTGTTCCGCGATCGACACCACATCCGTCATATTCGAACTCAGATACATCACCGCTTTCGATGGAGAACCCATGAAATAGAACACGAGGATCGCGGGCTTATCCTCGGAAAACAATCGCTCCGGAAGCTCCTGAATCCTCACATCACTCGGAATCGATTGATCCGCATCAAACAGATACACATAGAGATCGATTTCAGAATCGTCGGCATGGAGCTGCAGGAACCGCTCCAATTTCTCCCGTTCTTTCGCAGGAATCAAATTTTGGGGATCGACCAGAAACTTTTCGGGCTTCTTGGCGAAATAGGCATTGATGTGCTCCTCGGGCACGTATTGAACCGCCACCAAATCCAAAGCCGTCTCCACAGCAGTCGGTTCCACGTAAACCATGATTTCATAATCAGGAATAGCGGTGTAATCTAATAATTCCTGCCCTGCCAACCAACCCTGTTCAATCATCTTTTCACGATCCTCACCATCCCACACCGGCACGGCCCACACTCCGCAGCAACTCATCAAAACCATAACCAAAACAAGGAATTTCATATCACCCCTCCTTTTTTTTCACGTCCCTGCCGACGATGTTTCCGCACATCACGGCTGCGCTTCTTCAACCGTTTCTCCAGCTCTTTCAGCACTCTCAGCGCACCTTCCGCATACTTTCCTTGCAACCAATAAGCATGTGCCCTTGCCAGGCAATCGAAGCTGTCCTCTTCTTCGAAATATGGATCTAACAAATAGCCGAAACTGATTCCCGCCATCTTTGCATCGGGATCGATCACCAGAATTACCCCGTTGTCATTCGACCGGTCCACAGGAACATCCTGAAACACGCCCCGATTCAACAGCCAAAATCCCAGCTGCCTGACTTGACCCGCGTGATTCAGGTTTCCGGTGTAAATCGATACAAACAACTGCGGAAACACCCTGCCCATGCGATGAAGCTTTTCATCAAGCAGATCGCGCTCATGCAGCCGAAACAAACCCGCCGCATCGGTCAGCATTTTCAGGTGGATAGCCTCACTCCCGAAAAATCCATCCGCATCCGATATCGAAAACCCGCAGTGCGGACAGCTCTCCGCAGCTCGGTGGATTCGTTGCACACAGCGGGGACATTTCATGAGTTATAACCAGCGATGATCGATAACTGAAGAATTTCAGAAATCGCCGACTCACCCAACGAAATTTTTGGAAGAATCTTCCGCTGAAGGGGGACTTGATTGACCTCGATGACCTTGATGACAACACCGTTAGTGGCGTCAATGAAGTCATTCCATGGGTTTCGTCCCCTTGCATGCCGGGTAGCCAACACATCCCCAGAACTCTCCTTTCGCGGATCTGCGCCGTCGCATGGTTTGTTGGCAATGCGGGCATGATGGAGATGGCTCGGAATTGCGTTGTTCCTCGCGGACTTGGAGACGTCGGGTGGAGAGTCGTTCACTGAGACCGCCGGTTTCTTCAAACGCCTTGCCTTGTGCTGCGATCTGGCTTTTCAGCATGTTCAACGCCCTGCCGATGATCAGCAGCATCGCGTTGGCAACGATCACCGGTTCTCTAGAATCCAGCCATCGTGCATATTTCCGACGTTGCTCCAAAGCGTGCTTGGCGGATTCATGAACGACGTCGTCATGAAATGGCGCGGGATCGATGGAAATAGCGTTCACCGCGCGAGCCTCCTCGGAGTGGACCGACCAAGGCAACTCACCGCTGTCGATAATGAAGACTTCATAGTCACCGCGCAACTCGCTGAGGCTCGCGCGAGCGACGTCGGTGAGTTTTATTTCCGTATCCTTGGAAGTGGACGATCGCTCCGAGCCTTCGATGATGTTCTGGCGTCCGCTTCGCGCAGCCTGCGTCATCTGGTCGTATTGGCGACCCTTCGGATCGTAGAATTTCTCTCTCGCTTCACGATGATCGTGAGTCAGAAAACGCCGGCAAAACCGCAAGGTTTCCAGCTGAACGAGAGTGGCAAGCGTGAACGAATGCAGCCTCCGGAATCCGCCATGCTTGTCAAAAAGCTCAGACATGGCGGGGGACACGATCGTTGGGGGAGAAACCGGATCCTATTGACCGTTTGAAACCTGTCATCCCCGCCAACCAAGTCACCTCACCCCCGAGCCTTCGCATCGTTCTCAATCCATTTCCACAAGCCATCCAATCCGCCAGCGACCTGCTGTTTCGTCGCTGCAAGATCACCGCTCACTTTGGATTTCCCGTAGAGGTAGTATTTGATCTTCGGCTCCGTTCCGGAAGGACGCACCGCAAACGAACGACCATCCGCAAGATCGAAGAACAACATCTTCTCCTTCGGCAACAGGTCCCCTTCCTGATCATAAATATCCTGTGCCGAGAAATCGCGGAAACGAACCACCTCTGAACCATCGATCACCTCCGGCGGGTGGTTCGCGTAGGAATTCGCAAGCGTCTGGATTTTCGCCGCGCCATCGGCGCCTTCCATGGTCAGGGATTTTCCGATTTCAAGGAAGTAACCGAACTGTTCGTAAAGCTCATCGAGAAGACGTGGCAGGGTTTTCCCAACCGACTTCGCATAGGCAGCGACTTCCGCGAACATCAGGGTCGCGCCGTTGGCATCCTTGTCACGGACGGAATCGGATCCGAGGTAGCCGTAGCTTTCCTCTCCGCCGAAGACGAAGAAGCGGGAGTATTCCAAACGCAGGGCGCGGGTTTGATCTTCGGTGAGCGTCCGGTAATCGCCTTTCTTGTCAGCCGGGATCGCGTCCTCGTATTTCTTGAGCTTCGCGGAAATGTATTTGAAACCTGTTAGAGTATCGACCACGGAAACCCCGAAAGAATTGGCGATCGCGGTTTGCAGTTCGGTGGTGACGAAGGTTTTGATCAGGACTGCGCGGGTGCGGTTGGCATGGCTGATCCAACCCAGCTCGAACATGGTTTTCAAACGATACCACGCCATCAACGAACCGATCTGGTTTCCGGTGAGCAGCACCATTTTCCCATGATCGTCACGTGCCGCGACGCCCATGCGATCCGCATCCGGATCGGTTCCGATCACGATTTCCGCGCCGGAGGATTCCGCAAGCTGGATCGCCATCGCAAGCGCTGGGCCGTTTTCCGGATTCGGTGAATCGACAGTTGGGAAACGTCCGTCCTGAATATCCTGCTCGGGAACGGTTAGAACCTCGAAACCAAGATCACGCAGCATCGGCACGTTGATGTGTCCGCCGGTGCCGTGAAGGTTGGTGAAAACGATTTTGGTGGTCGCGATTTTCAACAAATCCGGTTGCAGCAGTAGGGTTTTCAAACGGGAAACATAAACCTCATCGAAATCGGCGCCCAAGGTTTTGATCGTCCCCTGCTCCGCGAGCGGCAGAGGCTCGTAGCGCTCGCTGGTCACGGCGTTCACTTCGCCGATGATCGCGGTCGCGTGTGGCTCGACGATTTGCGCGCCGTCGTTGAAGTAGGCTTTGAAACCGCAATCGTGCGAAGGGTTGTGGCTCGCCGTGATCACCACGCCGGAATCCGCGCGCAGCTGGCGGATCGCAAACGACAACTGCGGGGTCGAGCGCGGGCCGTCAAAAACATACGCATCGCAACCATGCTCGGCGCAGACTTTCGCGCAGAAGTCCGCGAAGTCTTTGGAGAAATGCCGGGTGTCATGCGCAAATGCAAAAGTGACTTTTCCTTTCCCTATCGTCCCCACCGATTTCATGTAAGCAATCAGACCACGGATCGCGCGCGAGACGTTGTAGTAATTCATCGTCGCGGTGCCGACGCATGGAAACTCGGGTCGGCCATTCGGTCCGCCCGCACCTTGCTCGACAGCGGTAATGGTGCGACCGATCGTCCGCCCCCTCAAGCCACCTGTTCCGAAGGCGAGGGTTTTGAAAAACCGGTCGTTCAGTTCGGAGAAATTTCCGGATTCTAACAACTCAGTGACCGTGCGTTTGGCCAGATCACTTGCCGCGCCGGCCAACAAGGATTCGATGTTGTTTTTTGCGGATTCGAGGAGTTTTCCAGAGGTGACGGCGGCGGATAGGGTTTCGGAAAGGTCGTTCATGGTCTTCGGTTGAAAATAAATTTCGGAACCAAAAGACCGTATTTCGGGCTGAAGAGATAGGCTAAAATGAACAAAATGCCGAGTAGGATGACGATCGCCGGACCGGGCGCGATCCCGAGGTAACCTGAGAGAAACACTGCTGAGACCGAACCCACCCCACCGATCAGGCCACCACCCCAGAACAGGGCGGAGGTTTTATCGGTGAGCAGCGAAACCGTAGCCGCCGGTGTCACCAGCAGGCCGACTGTTAGCACGCAGCCGACAGCTTGAAGGGATGAAACCAAAGCGAGCACGAGCATCATGAAAACGAGGTATTGCATGGCACGGGTCGGAACTCCCTGCGCGGCCGCCACGTTGGGTTCGAATAAGGTCAGAAGCAGCGGCCGCATCATGGTGTTGCTCAAGATCAAAATCAGGGAACCCACCGTGTAAACAATCCACAGATCCGAGTTACCGATCGCGAGGATGTCGCCGAACAACCAATGCTCGAGCTCGGTGCGTGTTTCCAGTTTCGGCAAAATCGCCACTCCCGCCGCGAAGGCCGCCGTGTAAAGCACCGCCAACGAGGTTCCTTCCGCGATCCGTTTTCCACGCGCCACCGCAACCGAACCCAAACCGACCAACAAGGCGGCAAACAAGGCTCCGATGAACGCGTTCCATTGGGACAAATATCCGGTCACCAAAATTCCCAAGGCAATCCCCGGCAACATGGTATGCGACAAAGCTGAAACCGACAGGGCATTGCGTCGCAGCACCACGAAGCCGCTGAAAAATCCATTGGTGAAGCCAATGAACGCCGCCGCCGCAAGGGCGCGCTGATAAAACGGACTGTTGATGAGTTCTTCAAACATGGCTTTGTGCTCCGGTTACCGCAAACGTCTCCTCAATGAGTGCCGGGGTCAGAACGCTTTCCACAGGACCAAACCCAACCTGCTGGGTGTTCAGGACAAGAACTTCATCGAATAACAAGGAAGCCGATCCCAGGTCATGATGCGACGCGATGATCAGCCTTCCCTCCTCGGCCAATTTCGCCAAAAGATCGCCTAACAGAATCGACGCGTTGCGATCCAGACCGGTGAACGGCTCATCCAACAGCAACACGTGCGCCTCCTGCGCCAGAGCCCGTGCAAGGAAAGTCCGCTGCTGCTGGCCTCCGGAAAGTTCGCGGATTTGTCGATGCTGAAGATCTGTCAGGTTCAGCGACTCCAACGCCGCATCCACCGCCTCGTTGTCCGCAGTGGAAAATTTTCTCCACCAACCGACCTGTGGGTAGCGGCCCATTTCCACCAATCCCCTCACGGTGATCGGAAACGACCAATCGATTTCCTCGCGTTGCGGCAAATAGGCGAACTCGCGCGACCATTTTTTCACCGAACTCCCGCGCCACAGGATTTTTCCAACCCGCTGCGGAACCAATCCGGCGATCGCTTTTAGCAAAGTTGATTTTCCAGCCCCGTTCGGTCCGACCAAAGCCACCCGATTTCCACAGGAGGTCGCGAACGAAACCCCATCCAAGGCTAGGATGTCGCGATAGGCGACAGAAACGCCCTCGATCACCAACTCATGATGGTGTCCGTGGTGCGCACAACATTCGTGATGAACTTCCTCTTTCAAAATGCCACCTCCAAAAAATCATCGATGTTCCCCGCCGCATCGAACACCCGCGTGATCGTCGGTTGTCCCTCCACCTCCAAAACCAATTTCACGAAAGCATGTTTCTCTCCCAATTCATACCAATTCACTTTCATCAAAACCACCGGCTCCTTCGGATCGATCAACAAGTCTCCCTGGATCTCATTTTCCATGCTCTCGGATGAAAACGTCCGCGAGACTACCTGATCCCCACTAACCAGCTCCACGTGCTCGGGTCGGTCGGAAAAAGTCAGTTGGTAACGCGCCCGAATCTTTTTATCTTCTTTTCCCGCGGCATATTCGACGGGGGCATGCGATTCCCGTTGTCCCGTCAAACGCATGAAACCCAGCCCGGTGGCAAAAATCGCCACCAGAACCCATGCCGCGCGTATTAACGGAGAACCTCTCACGCAACTAATGTGCATTATCAGAACCAAGGATCAAGTGCCAAGATACAATATTCCCACTGGCTTATCTGAAAATTTCACTCTTCACTCTTCGAACTTCACCACTCACACCATGCTCCAAAAAGGAATCCTCAACCCCGACGTCCTCCATCTCCTCGCCCGCATCCGCCACACCAACACCCTCGTCATCGCCGACTGGGCCTTTCCTTACTGGGAGGAGGTCGAAACCGTAGACCTCACCCTTTGCCGCGGCATTCCGACGATCACCGACCTCCTCGATCTGCTGAAAGACAACTTCAAGGTAGGCCAAATCTGGCAGGCCGAGGAATTTCTCACCACCAATCCGGGCGAAGTGATCCAGAAATACGACACCTCGTTCGAAGGTTTCAAAAGCCTCTATCCCAAAGTCGAAGTCACCCGGCTACCGCACAACGATTTCAAAAAACTCGTCCCCAACGCCATCGGACTCATCCGCACCGGCGACACCACCGCCTACGGAAACGTGATTTTGGAATCGGTGTAAGAAAGGAACCGCGATTTTGAAATCGCGACAACCCAAGTCTTCCTTGGAGTTTAAAGTTTATAAATTAAAGTTTCATGCGCACCGCCATCACTCTCTGCCAAGTTCCCGAAGCCGCCGCTGGGCCCTTCGTTTTCCACCAACCGCTACCTGAAGCCTTCGCGCTCGCCAAAGAGACCGGTTTCGATGATGTCGAACTTTTCCTGCCCGGCCCCGATGCCTTTTCTGTTAGCGAAATCCAAGCTCTGGCAAATCAACACGGACTCGGCATCGCTGCGGTCGGTACGGGCGCAGGCATGGTCAAACACGGGCTTTCCCTCACTGATCCATCGCTCGACAAACGCGTTGCCGCTCTCGATTTCCTCGAACAAATGATCGCATTCGGTGGCCAACTCGGAGCACCTGCCATTCTCGGTTCGATGCAGGGAAAATGGGGCGGAGACGTTTCCAAAGAGCAAGCACTCGAGTGGTTGGCTGATGCCCTTGTCATCGCGGGTAAAACCGCTGCCAAATTCAACGTCCCATTCATTTACGAGCCACTCAATCGCTACGAAACCAACCTCATCAACCGCCTCGGCGATGGTGCGGATTTCATCGAAACCCATTCGTTGGATAACATCGTCCTCCTCGCCGATCTTTTCCACATGAACATCGAGGAGACCGATCTCGCCGCATCCCTCCGCGCAGCCGGCAAACACGTCGGTCACGTCCACTACGCCGATTCCAACCGCCGCGCCATGGGCCTCGGCCACACCGATCCCAAACCCATCATCGCCGCCCTAAAAGACATCGGCTACACCGGCCACCTCTCCGCAGAGATCCTTCCCCTACCGGACGACAAAGCCGCCGCCATTCAAACCATGAAATCCATCAGCAGCGTAATCTAAATTATTTCAGCGTTTCAGTTTTTCAGTATTTCAGCTTTTATTCATATGATCCCAACTCGTCCACTCGGCAAATCCAACATCGACCTTCCCATCCTCTCCTTCGGCGCATCTTCGCTAGGCGCGGAGTTCCGTTCCATCACCCTCGATGAAGCCATGCGCTCCACCAAGACCGCGCTCGATCTCGGAATGAACTTCATCGACACCTCACCGTTTTACGGCCGCGGCATGTCGGAAATCATGTTGGGTCTCGGCCTCAAGGACATCCCGCGCGATTCCTATCTTCTCGGCACCAAGCTGGGACGCTACTCCGATGTCCATTTCGATTTCTCCGCCAAACGCGTCGAGGAGTCTTTGCACATTTCCCTCCAGCGTTTAAAAACCGATTACCTCGACATCATGTTGTTGCACGATGTCGAGTTCGTTCCCCTCGAACAAATCTGGACAGAAACCCTGCCCGCTCTCGTGAAACTCAAGGAGCAAGGCAAAGTCCGCGCGATTGGTTTTTCCTGCTATCCTCTGAAAACCTTCAACACCGTGCTCGACCACATCGAGGATGAGATCGACTGCGTGCTCAGCTACAACCGCTACACCCTCCA
>CBFGOP010000067.1:0-12001 GCA_965650415.1 uncultured Prosthecobacter sp.
AGCAACGATGAGCAACTTAAGCAAGCTTCAGGGGATGAGGACGATGATGGTGCCAGCGAAGATTTTGAGCCCGACGAAGCAGATGGTATCGATGACGAGACCACAATGGAGGCAGAAGAAAAGCTAGGACGTGAGATGTCATACGAAGAGGAAATGGCGATCCTGAAGCGAGAAAGTGACATGTCCCTTGACGAACTGCGTGCTATGTATTACAAGAATGAGAATGAATGGATTCGGTCTAGGGTGGCTGCGAAAAGACATGGAAAAAGATGCAAACAACGATGGCAGGAGGAAGCAGGTTGCTGTTGGGGCGATGATTATGCTGGTGGTTTTCGGATCCACCATCAGCCTGCTGAATTTCTGGCGATATATTCCCGGATGGCTGGGTGAAAGTATCGGTATGTTTGCAGGAATGATTTCCAGTCCCTTTATGTTGGAGGGTTTTTTCCTGATCATGGGATTTTTCCTGATCATTTTCCTGAACTCTTGGAGGCGAAAATCCGGAGGGGATGAGTTTGTGGAGTTTGATGCAAGTGAGTTTGAGTCGGGGCGCAAGCGGCAACCTGAAGATCCGGAATAAATGGTCAAGCAGCCTGATCAGGAATTGAGATTCACTCGCTCAGGGCAAGCGGTTCTGTTCGGTGTGATTGGAGCCGTATTCTCTGGAGCTGCCGTGACTCTTTTGGCCACCGCAACATATCGTGAGGTGAATCCGGCACTGCCTTCTGGTTGGTGGGCGTTGCCTCTTTTCATCATTGCTTTCGGCTGCTTCTGGTTGGCAAGGCATCTGGTCAAACATGCGTATCTGATCTTAACTCCGATGGGACTGGAGATTTTCCCTTTTTTCTTCCCCAGCAAAAACCTGCATCTGGTGATGTGGCAGGAGGTGTTGGCGGCTGAGGTTAGCGAGAACGGGAAATGGCTGACTCTGCATTTTAATCCGGAGAAAAGCTGCGGTTTGCATCTTTCCCTGAAACCGGTTTCAAGAAAACTGCGGTGCTTGCTTGCCAAGGCGGTGTTGGGGCGAGTATCTCCTCGCGACACATGAGACCTCACTCCAGACAGATACTATCGGTAGAAGAAGTTTTCGGTAAAAACGGCTGGCATACCGACTTGGTCGAGGGACGCGATGTGTTGCGTGCGGGTTTTGAGGCACATCACACCCGCGTGGATCTGGTGGTTCAGGCCTTTCCCGAGCTGAACGCGCTAAGTGTGGTTTCCGAAAGCCCGATGTTTGTCGCGGAACCTCAGATGCCGGCTTTGTTAGAACTTCTGATGAGAGCGAACAAACCGCTTACTCTGGGTGGTTTTGAATATGATATGGACCGGGAAATGCTGGTTTTCCGAGTGACTAATCTTTTCGAGCGCGAGAAATTCGATGCCGATATCGTCTCATCCATGGTTCACTGCGCGATTGCCGAGCTGGACAGGATCGTTCCATACGCGGCCATTGTTCGCGGAACTCCGGCCGATTTGATCCAAGATCTGGATCTGGAAAGACTGCTCCAGCGCGAGGACGTGATTCCTCCCGTTCCGGGTGAGGAAGAGGAGGAGTATTGAATGGTGAAGTTTGAGGAGTGAGTAGTGAAAAAATTCATCACTCCGATTTCATCCACAGCGATGCGGTTACAAACCAGATGATGGTGCCGGCAAGGAGGAGTTGGTTCATTAAGCCGGCGTTGATTGATCCGCTGAAATGAAGGAACGGGGGAATAACGATCAGAAGTAGTGAAGCCCAACTGAGAGGTTTGGCGATGGCGATGAGGGTTTTCATGGGTTCAATCTTGAGTTTTGTTAGAGAACATGAGTTTCCCAAGGATCACGTAAAGAATGGCGGATGCGATCCAAGCGGGAATGACAAGGTAGGCAGCGAAGACACCTTTGGAAAGAATCAGCCACAGTCCGGGAACGGCCGGAATCAGCCACGCGAGCAATACAGCGAGGTTAAATGAGGATTTGGTTTTATCAGCCGGGTCTTCGAGAAAGCCGAGTTTTTTCGCAAAGTAATGGTTCACAAAAATGATCGCGCCCATTGGACCGAGGATCATTCCGTAGGTTCCAACAAATCCAAGTAACTGAGCTGATAGGTTCGGAAACACTCCGGCAACTGTAGCGACGATTCCTGCGAGAATCACGCCCGTTGCGCGATGTTTGTTGGGGAAGAGGCTTTGGAAAGCCAGTCCCGCACGGTAGATGGTCGGATTCGCTGTCGTCCATCCGGCAATGACCACGCAGATGATACCTGTCCAGCCGAGTGCGTTCCATGCGAGGAAACCGGGATCCGCTTGGACTTTTCCGGCCGCGTTCATGGTTGCACTTGGATTCGTTGCGATCACAGCTGCGAGCATCAGTGCTGCGCAAATCCATGCCATGTAGTGACCAAGGAACATACCTACGGATGGTGCCCATCCAGCGGATTTGGATTTGGAGAAACGGAAGATCGAGAGATCGGCCATTCCGAAGTGCATGGCTGCGTTGCATAACCACGAGAAAATCACAATTTTCCAGAAACCAAAACTTTCCTCTCCGTTTGCTGTCTGCACGAAAGCAACTCCCTCGTTCCAGATTGTCTCCAGCCTGCTGAATGAATGGGCATCCATTTGAGCAAGGGAAACGACACCGCATACGGCAAATACCAGAATCATCCAAGGGGCTGAGATATTGGAGAAATGAGCAACTCGTTGGTAGCCCCCAACAGCAACTGCGGCGATCACCAAACCAACGATAGCCACAATGGCAGTGAATGCCGACCCACTAAGTCCGAAGGTGGCTTCAGGAACTTCGAAGCGTATCTCAAACGGAACGCCTACGGCCGATGCGGAGACGGTGATCATTGCTCCAGCCAGGAAACAGAAAAGGATCCCGTTGGTGACGTTATAGATTTTCACCATACTGCCACCTGCGATTTTTTCGAGCTGATAGTATAGCGTAAGGCGGCGGTTCATCGCGATCGGCACGACCAAATAACGCCAGGTCAGAACTGCGAGAATATTCCCTAACAGAAGACCGAACATCAGATCTTTCAGGCTGGCTCCGGCTGCCAGGAACAAAGGTCCGATCATGAACTCGGTTCCTGCGGCGTGTTCACCGGCATACATTCCCCAGAAAGATTTAGGGCCTTTCAGGGCTTTTCCCGGAACTTTTTCACGTTCGTATTCACCGCCTATGATTTCTTCCAAGGCTTCTTCTTCGATATGGACGTTTGACATGTGGGTTTTTTGGATAGGGTTAGGTGTGAAATTTACTTACGTTTGGAAAGAACAGCCGCCTCGTATTTTTGGGTTTCTTTGATCCAGTTAGAACCAACCGGGACATTTTGTATTTCGCAATACTGATCCCATACATCGCCCCATGGCATGGATTTGAGCTCTTCCATCACGGCCAGGCGTGTGGTGAGGTCGCCGGATTTCTCGGCTTCTTTTAATACCGCAGGCTCTAACAGGGCGATGAGAAGCGATTTCAACGTGTTTCGGGTGCCGATGGTCCAGGCGGCAATGCGGTTGATGCTGGCGTCGAAGAAATCGAGGCCGATGTGCGTGCGGGAAAGCAGGTTGTCGCGCACGAGGGCGGAGGAAATGGCTTGGAGCGAGTCATCAAGTGTGACGACGTGGTCGGAATCCCAACGCACGCCACGACTCACGTGAAGGAGAATTTCAGGCACGAACATCAAGGCTGAACCGAGTTTGTCGGCGATGGTTTCGGTCGGGTGGAAATGCCCTGCATCGAGGCAGAGAAGTTTTTGGTTTTTGACAGCATAACCCATGTCGAATTCGTGAGAGCCGACCACATAGCTCTCGCTGCCGATTCCGAACAGCTTGCACTCGACCGCATCCAGCATGTGCTTGGGGTTTTGTTTTTTGGAGAAAACCTTATCGAGGGATTTTTCAAGGCGCTGGCGAGGAGAAACGCGGTCGACCGGTGTGTCTTTGTAACCATCGGGGATCCAGACGTTCATGACGCAGGGTGAGCCAAGCGCTTTGCCCATGGCCGCGGAAATTTCGCGGGAGCGCTGGCAATGTTCGATCCAGAAATCGCGGATGCCTTTGTTGGAGTGAGATAGGGTGAAACCATCAGCCGCTTTCGGGTGGGCGAAGCAGGTGGGATTGAAATCCATGCCCATTTTGTTGGATTTGGCCCAATCGATCCAATTTTTGAAATGCTTGGGTTCGATCGCATCGCGATCCACTTTTTTGCCTTCGAACTCTCCGTAGAAGGCGTGAAGGTTGAGTCGATGTTTTCCGGGGATGAGGGAGAGGGCCTTGTCGAGGTCTGCACGCAGTTCATCGGGGGTGCGGGCTTTTCCGGGATAGTTTCCGGTGACGGCAATGCCGCCGCTGAGTTCTTGGCTCGAAGTTTCGAAACCTCCCACATCGTCACCTTGCCAGCAATGCAGCGAGATGGGGATGCTTGCCAGTTTTTTCATGGCGGCATCGGTATCGACACCGATTTCTGCATAACGCTGTTTGGCTACGGAATAACGGAGGAACGAGGGCTTGGTATTTTTGGGCATGCAACGATGGATGGTTCAACGCTTGGAGGCTGCAGTTTATTGGTGCGGCTCTAAAAAAAACAATCGTTTTCATGCAGCAGGCTCATCGGGATCAATCCGGTTTTCCAGATTCACATAAGCCCCTTGGCCTCAAAATTGGGATTCGACTGCCATTTTTTCAGTTTTCCTTACGGGCGAGTGGATGCATGGTGTTGGCAGATGACATCAGATTTCTTGGTAGTTGGAGCCGGCATAGCGGGCTTGTCGTTCGCGTTGCGGGCGGCAAAACACGGGCGAGTGGTAGTTCTCACCAAGGGGAAAGCCGAGGAATCCAACACAGCATGGGCCCAGGGAGGAATTGCATCGGTTTTGCCAACGGGCATGTGTGATGCGGGGGATGCGGTCGAAAAACACATCGCGGACACCTTGGATGCCGGCGCTGGTTTGTGCGATGAGGCTGTGGTTCGTCGAATAGTCGAGGAGGGGAATAACGCGATCGAGGATCTCGTCGGCTACGGGGTCGAGTTCGATCAACAGCATGGGAAATTTTCCTTAGGGAAAGAAGGTGGACACAGTCATCGCAGGATTTTGCACGCACGCGACACCACTGGTCGTGAGATCGCAAGAGCGCTGCTGCAGGCGGCACGAAAAGAGCCGAACATCACTCTGTTGGAAAATCATTTTGTGATCGATTTGATCACGGCAGCCAGACTCGACGTGGTCTCGAATGACCGGATACTTGGTGCCTATGTGTTGGACCGAGCAACTGGCGAGGTCGATGTCTTTCGGTCGGATCGAGTCATCTTGGCTGCGGGTGGTTGTGGTAAGGTTTACCTCTACACGACCAATCCCGATTCCGCGACAGGTGATGGAGTTGCTCTGGCTTGGCGGGCTGGCGCTACTATGGCAAACATGGAGTTTGTTCAGTTCCACCCGACCTGTTTTTACAATCCTGCTGCCACTGGCCCTGAAGCCAGATCATTTCTTGTTAGCGAGGCTGTTCGCGGGGAAGGCGGAATTTTGCGCAATTCGAAAGGTGAGGATTTTACCAAAAAAATCGATCCGAGAGGCTCATTGGCGCCGCGGGATATTGTTGCGCGGGCGATCGACCGGGAAATCAAAAAGACCGGTGCCGCTTGTGTTTATCTGGATGTGACGCACAAGCCAAAAGGCTTCATGAAAGAACATTTCCCTTACATATATGAGACGCTGATGAAATTCGGAGTTGATTGCGAAACGATGCCTATTCCTGTGGTTCCTGCGGCGCATTACATGTGTGGGGGGGTGAAAACGGATGTGACGGGAAAAACCACCATCCGTGGATTGTATGCGGTTGGTGAGGTTGGTTGCACCGGCTTGCATGGTGCGAACCGTCTGGCTTCGAATTCCCTGTTGGAAGGAAATGTGGTCGCCCGACTGGCGCTCGATGAAATGATGCGTTTGTATCCGCCGGACAAGCCTGTGATGGATGCGCCGCTGATTCCGGAATGGCATCACGGAGATGTGGCAGAGCCTGATGAACTGGTTGTCATCTATCACAACTGGGATGAAATCCGCCGTCTGATGTGGGACTACGTTTCGATTGTTAGAACGGACAACCGTCTCCGTCGTGCGGCGGCTCGTTTGAGAAATTTGAAGAAAGAGGTGCGCGAGTTCTACTGGGGACATCGGGTAAATGCCGATATCCTCGAACTGAGAAACCTGGTGGCTGTGGCGGGTCTGATTGTGGAATGCGCGCTGCGCCGCCGCGAGTCGCGTGGTTTGCATTACACCATGGATTATCCGGAGACGGATGAGCGCTTTCAAAAGCCGTCGACCCTGAGGAAATTCTAGGTTCCGGTGATTGAGCACAACAAGCCCAGTGCTGCTGTCAGAGATGAAAGCGATGCCGTTTCGTTGGCAGTATGATACCCGGTGGTGGGAATCTGCAGCGTGGTTCCGCTGATTTGTCCTTCGCATGCAGCGATCAATCTGCCGAGCTCCGTTCTGCCCAGTGAGAGCGGTTTTTCACGATCGAGATTTTTGTTCCTGATCCATTCATCTTTAAACGAATACGAGATGCCGAGCGCATCGCAACGATTCACAATTTCATCGGTGAAAGCGCGATCAAACACGGATGTCGCATCCTGGTAGCGCAATGTGATGTCTTGTTCCTCGGCTTCGTTTTGGGTCGGATAAGGGCTGGTATCCAGAACCAAGAGACGTTTGGTGCAAAGCGACTCACGTTGGAACCAAGCAAGCATGTATCTCCAGCTTTTGCCCGCTTCTTCCTGTGCTGTGAAAAATGCCGTGCCCTGAAAACCGATTCGATACAGGTGGATGATCAAGGCGACGCTGATCACGTTATCGAGCTGTGCGGAAACATGGCGGTCCGTGACTTTCAGGCGATCGATGAAAGAGACCGGCGTGCCGGGTTCCAGGTAATCCAGGCCATCGACTTCGAAGATGAGGTTGGATCGTTTCGGGCAGAGGTAGCCTGAAGAAATCGTGCCCTGGCCGATGTAAGTGCCGGAATAGGGCAGGTGCGCCTGAATACGTTGTCCGGTGAAACGATCGGCGATGGTCGCAACCATTTGTTCGGAAATGGAATCGCCTGTTAGTTCACCGCGATTGCTGGCGATGAAGGCGGCGTATTGAAACTCGTTCGGTCCTGTGCAGACAAGACCGTTGCGATCAACGTGGGCTGATAGATAAGCGCTGTTCGGTTGGTTGCCACGAGCTACCAGCAATCCGCTGTGCCTTTCCACAGAGATGTCGATTTCCTCAAGTTCCCTGCGGATCACGCGAAAAAACGAATCTTCCGCACCAACCACCGACGGCTCCCTTATGAGGTGCCTGAGAGTGATGAGCAATCCGGAGAGATCTGCAGTGGAAGATGAACGCATATTTGGGTTATGGCTGGGATTGATTTCCCGATGTGACGATCCATGAGGGTTCGTTTTTCTTGAAGAATTCGATCGTCAGAGATGTCGGTTTTTCTGGAATGTAATCGCTACTTTTCGCTTTGCAGATCCATGTCATCGGCTTTTCAGGATGCGGACTGAAACGCAGATCATGCGAGGCGGAGATGATATCCGGTGTCACAGGAAATGCCTCGTAAGTTGATGGATCGATTTTGCTTCCTTCCGGCAAGGTCAGGGTGATGGTAACTTCCGATTTCGTCGCAATGAAAGAAAGGGATGCCGAATCGAGAGGAGAGGGAATGGATTGGTAGGCGGTTTGGATCAGTTTCGCTTCGGCTGAGGTTTCGAGAATGAGTTTTGCTTCACCGGGAACACAGCTGGATTCGTTGCAGGTTAGCCAAGTGAGTTTTGCTACCAGCTCCGGCAACTGGCCATCCGTGCCTTTTGGAGGTGTGAGGGTGAGTGGAAAATGGACTACGCCCTCGTACCCATAGCTCGGCAGAATCCCGGTTTCGAAGCGTTTGGGTGCGGGATATTGGATTTCTCCCGTTGTCCAACCTTCGGGCAAGATGGCTTGGATTTTGAGCGGAATTCCACCTTCTCCGGGGTTTTTCCAGTAGGTATGCCAACCTTTTGAAATTTCCATTTTGATGACAGTCCGTATGGATTCTCCATTTCCGAATTTGGTTTCTTCAGTGAGCCATGATGCCTTGGCGTGTTGGGTTTCCAGCTGGGCCAACAGCGGAATGCTCAATAAAGCGGAAATGAGAACTGCGATTTTCATGACATGAAAGATGATGATGGATGATTTTTTGGCAAGAGCCCGATTGCCCAAGATTCCATCTATTTTTGACGGACTCATTTTTCTTGAGAAGTAGGGATGATTCGCTCTGTATCAACCCATGATGAAAAAATGGATCAGCGCAACAGTCGTTTCTATTTTTGCCATGGCGGGTATCTCTGCCGAGGTGAAAATGACCTCCGGAATCGGAACCCTCAATTTCAGCGGAGGTGAAGGACCGGGCAAAGGCAAGCACGTGGTTCTTCTCGCCGGAGACGAGGAATATCGCTCCGAAGAAGCTATGCCGTTGATAGCCAAGATTTTGGCTGAACAACATGGCTTCGAGACAACCGTTTTGTTTTCTGCTGACGAGGATGGAACGATCAATCCCAAAGCAACCGACAGTTTGATGGGAGCGGAAGCGCTCGATAAGGCCGATGCATTGGTCATGTCCCTTCGTTTCAGAAATTGGAATGATGCCACGATGGAGAAGTTCAAAGCAGCCGTGAATCGGGGCATCCCTCTCGTCGCCATGCGCACCAGCACCCACACGTTCAACTTTAAAAAAGACAGTCCATGGGCCGAGTGGTCGTGGAATCACCCCAGCGGTGGTTTTGGTCGTAAGGTTCTTGGTGAAACCTGGATCAGTCACTGGGGAGTCCACAAAAAGGAAGCGACTCTCACCGTAACCGAACCCGCGAATGCGAAAAATCCAGTCTTGAACGGTGTGGGTGACATTTTCGGTGACACGGATGTTTATGAAGCATTTCCTCCCGAGGATTCCACTGTTCTGCTCCGTGGCCTGGTCCTAAAGGGAATGAACCGCACCGACGCAGCCGCTGACTACGAAAAGAAAACAAAAAATGGCAATACCCAGAAGGTGAATGATCCAGCGATGCCGGTCGCATGGATCCGGGAAGTCAAAAACGAATCCGGCAAGAGCAACAAGGTTTTGACGACGACCATGGGCGCGGCTTCCGAGTTGGTGGATGAAAATCTGCGTCGCCTCATCGTAAACGGTGTTTACTGGGGTTTGGGATTGGAAGTTCCTGAAAAAGCCAGTGTTGCAGTCCCTGAAAATTTCAAGCCAAGCCCTTACAGCTTCAATGCATTCAAGCCAAACATGAAGGCTGAAGATTTTGCGAAGTAATCGGCCTCAAATATGCTTTGTCAAAGGTGAGTCATTCGGCTCACCTTTTTTCATGCCGGTACGGCACATGGGGCAATCCCACATCCTCAATTTTTCTATCGATCATGCAACAAGAGTTGGAATTAGACACGCACCAAAAAGCCCTGAAGATCAATCTGGATTCGAGATGGTATGGAACCTTCGCGGAAATCGGTGCAGGTCAGGAGGTGGTCAGATGGTTTTTTCGAGTCGGTGGTGCTGCAGGAACCGTGGCCAAGAGTATGTCCGCCTATGATATGACGGTCAGTGACGCCATTTACGGCAGTGGCGATCGCTACGTTTCCAAATCACGCTGCCAATCGATGCTGGATCGGGAATATGGTCTCAATATCGAACGGCTCGCTCCACAAAGGGGAGACACCACGGCATTTTTTGCTTTTGCGGATACGGTGGTGGCCCGTTCCTATCAAGGAGGGAACGAATGTCATGGTTGGATGGGGCTGAAATTCCAATCCCGCCCCCATGATGAGCCCAGCCAGATCATGATTCATGTCAGGATGCTGGATACTGAAGCGTCACTGCAACAGGAGGCATTGGGAATTGCCGGAGTGAATCTCCTTTTCGGAGGCTTTTTTCTCCACCATGAGCCGGAGCAACTGGTCGAAAGATTGTTAGACAAGCTGACCACGGGACGCATCGAGATCGACATGATCGAGTTCAGTGGAATCGAGTTTCGCGCGGTGGACAATCGCCTGTTCGCGCTCAAACTCGTGCAGCTGGGACTCAGTGGTGCCGCCATGTTCAGTACCAGCGGCGAGGTAATCCAGCCTTCCGAAGTGCTTTATAAGAAAGCCGTTCTGGTTGAAAGGGGGAGTTTCCGTCCGCCAACTCATGTGAACTTCGACATGTTGGAATGCGCCTTGCAGAAGATCAAAGAAGACCCCTCGATGGCAGGTAAAGAAGTGATGCCGATTTTCGAGCTGACGATGCGCAACCTGCTTGCCGGTGGAAAAGATGTGGATCGACGTGATTTCCTCGCAAGAGTCGATCTGCTCGCCGCATGCGGGATGACGGTTTTGATTTCCGACTACTTTGAATATTACCGTCTCGCCGCCTATTTGTCATGGCGGACGAAGGAGAGAATCGGGATCGTGATGGGTGTTCCGTCGTTGATCGAATTGTTCGATGAAAAATACTACACGGCGCTACCCGGTGGGATTTTGGAAAGTTTCGGCCGACTTTTTAAACACAACCTCAAGCTCTACATCTATCCGTTGCTCGACTCCGCAACAGGCACGATCATCACCAAAGACACCATGAAAGTGGCTCCCGAACTGAGCAAACTTTACGGTTATCTGGCAGATCGCGGCAGCTTTATCGATCTCGATAACCACAACCCGGATGTGCTCAGCATTCTCTCCAGAGATGTGCTCGCGAAAATCGGGAAAGGTGACGCGACCTGGGAAAGCATGGTGCCTCAGGAAGTGGCTGACTTGATCAAGAAACGCTGCTTCTTCGGCTATTGCCCCAAGCCCTGAACTAGCGCCACCTCTCGGTGATTTCCGAGTAGGCATCGATTCTTCGATCCCGGAAAAACGGCCAGATCCGACGGAAGTTTTCCACCTGTTGGAAATCGACCTCATGATAAACGATCTCCTCGTTTTCCACCGATGCTTTCGCAACGATTTCCCCATAAGGATTCGCAACAAACGACTGCCCCCAGAACTCCGTGCCGTCATGCGTGCCGGCCCGGTTGATCGCGGCGACATAACAACCATTCGCCACGGCGTGTCCGCGTTGCACCGTTTCCCATGCGCAATGCTGGGCTTTCCCCAAAAGATCTTTTTCCTCAGGAAGCCAACCGATCGCCGTTGGATAAATCAACAGCTCGGCGCCACCCAAAGCCATCAATCTCGCCGCCTCGGGAAACCATTGATCCCAACAAATCAAAACCCCGATTTTTCCAAAGGCCGTATCCCAAACCGGCCAGCCCGTGTCTCCGGGTGTGAAATAAAACTTTTCCTCGAACCCCGGATCCTGAGGGATATGCGATTTGCGATAGATCCCGAGCTGGGTTCCATCGGCATCATGAATGACCGCAGTATTGTGATACATCCCTGGGCCACGATGTTCAAAAAGCGACGAAACCAGCACAACTCCGAGCTCACGACTCAGTTGGCTCAGGCGCTCGGTAATCGGGCTAGGAATCCGATCGGCAAGGGCAAAACGCTCGGTATCCTGGATGGTGCAGAAATAGGGAGTCAGAAACAGTTCCTGGGTTGCGATAATCTTCGCGCCCTTGCTGGCCGCCTCACGGATCATCTTTTCATGATGATCCATGGCGGTTTGCTTGTCTGGAAACGTCTGGGATTGTAAAAGAGCGATTTTTGGCATGACTCGTTTGGTTGCCGGAATCATTGCCGCCTCGTGGAAAAGATCAAGATTCACCTTTTGTCAGAATCTTCATCAGCAAAAGGCGTTAGTTCAAACTACTACGTGCCTAGTAGTTAGGTGTGTGGGACTGTTTTGATGGGTGCGGAGGTTGGGGTAGGTGTTTTCGGGTATAAAAGCCCTCGGAAAACCACTCCTTCGGGATGGATTTGAGCCGTGGATTTCGAGTTTTTTGGGTTCCAAAACCCCAGTAAAATCAAGGGCTTGAGGATGTTGCTGAAAAAACCTTAAAAATTTTCAGAAAACCT
>CBFGOP010000068.1:0-11891 GCA_965650415.1 uncultured Prosthecobacter sp.
GCCGCTGGTTTGGGTGTTTCCGTTGGATAAGGCGAGGATGGCTGTGATGAGTTTGTCCGCGTCCTCGGGTTTGAGTGCAACCTGTGGTGGCATCGGAATTTCCCCCCAAACTCCAGCACCGCCGGTTTTCAATTTGTTTTTGAGATATTCAGCGGCGTCTTTTTGATCGCGGTATTTGAGAGCGACATCGAAATAAGAAGGTCCGATCGATGGAGCATCGACCTGATGGCAGGCGAGGCATTGGTTTACTTTTGCGAGTTCTGCGGGAACGGGTTCGAACTGCGGACCGCCGGAATCGTGTCCGGTAGGCGGGATGTAACGGGCGCGGACTTTGAGTTGTTTCGGGTCGGGGTTTGTCTTGGCGCTGACTTTGAATTTCGCCGTGTCGCCGAAACCGAGTTTCGCCGGAGCTTTATCAAGTTCGAGCGCAAGGGTTTGTTGTTCCTTCGCGGCTGTTAGAGAAGCGCGGGCGATGGTTTTCGCACCTTTGTCGTCTTCGGCGACGGCACGGATTTCTTCAAACGTTCCGGATGGGATGACCACGTTGGAGCCGGTCCCGAGATTGCGATCGTTAACGCCTTCGGTGAGATACCAGGTGACCGTGAGTTTCCCGCCTTCGGGATCGGCGGCTTGGTTGACCGAGTAACCTTTATCGACCCCATCGGTGGGTTTGATGGTGAGGGTGGGAGGTTTGTTTCCTGTATCGGGAATGAGTCGATAGACTCCGCCGTTTTTATTGAAATACCAATCGGAGCCGTATTCGAGCAGGACGAGGGAACCGTCCTGATCCATTTCGAGATCCATGGGATGGACGAGTTTTTCCATCAGGACGTCCATTTTCTCAATCTTCTCGTCGGCGGTGAGTTTGGTTTTGAAAATCTTTCCACGCATCCAATCGTAGTTGAGCAGGGTCATGTTGTCTTCTTTGGGGAGGACGTTGTATGTTCTGTTAGGTTCGTAATAAAACACGGGACCTGCCATGGCGTTGCGTCCGCCTTGGCCGATGATGGGAAACTCCTCGCTTGCGGCGTAGGGATACCAGATGAAAGCAGGTTGGGCGGGCGGCAGGATTTTCAGACCGGTGTTGCGTTTGCCGGGATTCTCGGGAGCGGCGGGATCGGTCATTTTTCCGATGCTGTTGTCGGCGAAATTCCGGATGGGATAGGGTTTGTTGTTGGCGATGACAAATGGCCAGCCGTAGTTGCCTGCGGCTTTGGCTTGGTTGACTTCGTCGTGGCCGCGTGGTCCTTCGGGTGCGTCTTCGCGTCCGTCGGGGCCGACCTCACCCCAGTAGAGGGTTTTGGTTTTGGGATCGATGGAAATGCGGAACGGATTGCGGCAACCCATGACATAAATTTCCGGACGGGCTTTATCGGTGCCCTTGGGGAAAAGATTTCCTTCAGGAATTTCGTAGCCGGTTTCGGTGGGTTTGATACGCAGGATTTTTCCGCGAAGGTCGTTGGTGTTTCCTGCGGTGCGTTGTGCATCCCATGGGTCGCGATCGTCTCTATCATCAATGGGGGCGTAGCCTTTGCTTTCGAACGGGTTGGTGTTGTCTCCGGTAGAAAGATAGAGCAATCCATCAGGACCGAATTTCAGGCTACCGCCGTGGTGGCAGACTTTGGGTTCGCGGTTGGTGGGGATTTCGAGGAGTTTGAGTTCCGATGAGAAATCGATTTTGCCATCTTTCAAGGTGAAGCGGGAGAGGCGATTCATGATCGCATCCGCGACGCTGTAATAGAGATAGATGCGCTGGTTTTTTGCGAAGTTTGGATCGAGGGCGATTCCGTGAAGCGCGTCCTCGCGGCCATACATATTTTTCGGATTGTCGCTTCTAACCGTTTGAACGGGAATGATGCCGAGCTCGAACATGCCGCCCGTGTTGGGGTTGATTCGCAAGACCCGGCCTTCGCGTTCGACGACGTAAAAATCACCGTTCGGGGCGATGGCGATTTCCATGGGATCCAGCAGACCCGAGACGATGGTTTCTTTGACGAGAGGTGCTGCGAAGGCGCTGGTTGTCAAAAATGCCAGCGGGAGGAGAGCGGTGAGTTTCATGGATGTGTGTTATAGTGGATGAATGGGAGGGCGCCGTGCAAAGTGGATCGTAATTAATACTCCATTATAACATCACATTCTTCATCATTTAATGCGGCGACCTCGGCGATGGCGCCCTACCTGAAGAAAGCTCTGCTCGTTCAGCCCGCAGTCTCCATCACCACCAACAAATCATCGGAGTCCACTTGGATGCCTTTTTTGACGAGGATGTCTTTGATGACACCGTCGGCTTGGGCGGAGACGGTGGTGAGCATTTTCATCGCTTCGAGGGTGATGAGTTTGTCACCGGCCTTGACTTCGGTTCCGGGTGAGACGGCGATTTCCGTGATCATGCCGGGAAGCGGAGCGCAGACATGGCTGGGATTCGATGGATCGCCTTTTTGGCGGGATGAGGTGTCGGCGGAGGCGAGGGAGCGATCGATCACGATGGATTCGCGAGGCATGCCGTTGAGTTCGTAGAAGAGGGTGCGGCGTCCTTCATGGTCGGCTTCACCGATGGAGATGAGCTTGATGATGAGGATTTTTCCGGGATCGATTTCGACCTCGATTTCCTCGCCGATCTGCAAGCCATAGAAAAAGGCAGGGGTGGGTAGTTTGGAGAGGTCGTCGTATTTCGCAAGGTTGGCTTGGAAGTCTTTGTAAACTCCCGGATACATGAGATGGGAGTAGATCGCATCCTGCGATTCGGGATTGGAGATGGGGGATTGGAGATTGAGTTTTTTGGCAACTTCTTTGAGATCCACCGGTGCTGCGAGTTCGCCGGGACGTTTTGTGGTGGCGGTGCGGTTGGGACCGAGCACGATTTTTTGGACATCGGCAGGCCAGCCGCCGTCGGGTTGGCCGAGGCCACCGGAGAGCATGTCGATGACGGATTCGGGGAAGTCGATGGAGCCGGGTTTGATCTTGGTCACGTCAGAGGCCTTGATGCCGCGGGTGACGAGGAACATGCACATGTCGCCGACGACTTTGGAGGACGGGGTAACTTTGATGATGTCACCGAAGAGCTGGTTCACATCGGCATAAGTGCGGGCGATTTCGCGCCAGCGGTGGCCGAGGCCCATGGCGTTGGCTTGTTCGCGAAGGTTGGTGTATTGGCCGCCGGGCATTTCGTGTTCGTAAACTTCCGCCGTTCCGGAACGCGGTGCGGAATCGAAGGGTTTGTAAAATGTTAGAACTTGCTCCCAATAGTCGGAAATTTCATTCAACGCATCGAGATCGAGCCCGGGGTCTTGCTCGGATGAGGCGAGCGAGGCGCAAACCGAGTTGAGGTTCGGTTGTGAAGTCGAGCCGGACATGGAGGCGATTGCGAGGTCGGCGATATCGACACCGGCGCGGGAAGCGGCGATGACCGATGCGGCGTTAAGGCCGGAAGTGTCGTGGGTGTGGAAATGGATGGGGATGCCGATTTCCTGTTTCAGGGCGTGAACGAGATTGTAAGCGGCCTGGGGTTTGCAGAGACCCGCCATGTCCTTGATGCAAAGAATGTGGGCGCCCATTTTTTCCACTTCTTTCGCTTTCGCGATGTAGTAGTTGAGGTCGTATTTGGAACGGGCGGGATTGAGGATGTCGCCGGAGTAACAGATCGCGGCTTCGCAAATGGATTTTCCGTGTTCTCTAACAGCCTCCATCGCGACCTTCATGTTTGGCAGGTAGTTGAGGGAATCGAAGATGCGGAAAATATCCATTCCGGAATCGGCGGCATGTTTGATGAAACCGGCGACGACGTTGTCGGGATAGTTCGAGTAGCCGACCGCGTTCGAGCCGCGGAACAACATTTGAAAAAGGATGTTGGGAACTTTTTCGCGCAGGCTGCGGAGGCGTTCCCACGGGCATTCGCTGAGGAAACGCATTGCGGTGTCGAAGGTGGCGCCGCCCCACATTTCGAGGGAGAACATCTCCGGTGTGCGGGTGGAATAGGCCTCGGCGACTTTGAGCATGTCGTAAGTGCGCATGCGGGTGGCGATGAGCGATTGGTGGGCATCGCGCAGGGTGGTGTCGGTGAGCAACAGGCGTTTCTGATCGAGGATCCACTGGGAGAATTTCTCGGGACCGAGTTCGGTGAGAAGATTTTTAGTGCCAAGTGCCGAGTGATCCGACTTCGCTAAAGCTACGACGGACGGGTCAGTGATCAGTGGTTTTGGAGCTACTGCGGGCAGCATGATCTCGCTGGGTCTGTAGCCTTTGGCGTGGGGATTGCCGTTGACGGTGATGTCGGAAAGGTAGGCGAGGGTGCGGGTGGCGCGGTCGCGGCGCTTGCTGAATTTGAAAAGCTCGGTTTTGGTATCGATGAGTTTCGTGTGCGCCTGGCCTGCGCGGAAAGTGTCATCGGCGATGATGTTTTCGAGGAAAGGAATGTTGGTTTTGACTCCGCGAATCCGGAACTCGCGGAGGGCGCGATCCATGCGTTGGCAGGCGGTCGGGAAACTGCGGCCGGTGGCGGTGAGTTTCACCAACATGGAATCGTAGTAAGGCGTGATGACCGAACCCGCATCGCCGGATGCGGCGTCGAGGCGGATCCCGAAACCTGCGGCCGAGCGGTAGTTCAGAATCCGGCCGTAGTCCGGGGCGAAGTTTTTCTCCGGATCCTCCGTGGTGATGCGGCACTGGATCGCGAAACCGTTGCACGGGATGTTCTCCTGTGAGGGGATGGCGATTTCATCGCCGAAAATCGATTCGCCCTGAGCGACGAGGATCTGCGAGCGGACGAGATCGATCCCGGTGACGCATTCGGTGACCGTGTGCTCGACCTGGATGCGCGGGTTCATTTCGATGAAGAACCAATCTTTCTGATCCATGTCGTAGAGGAACTCGACCGTGCCGGCGTTGTTGTAGCCGATGCCGTCGGCGAGTTTCACGGCGGCGTCGCAAAGCTCCTTGCGGATGACTGGATCGAGGTGCATGGCGGGTGCGACCTCGACCACTTTTTGATAGCGGCGTTGGACCGAGCAATCGCGTTCGTAGAGGTGGACGACGTTGCCGTGTTGGTCGCCGAGGATCTGGACCTCGATGTGTTTGGCGCGTTTGATGTAGCGCTCAAGGAAAACGGCTGGATTACCGAAAGCGTTCTCTGCTTCGGCGCGGGCCTCGGCGAGAAGGCCGGGGAGTTGCTCGGGAGTCTCGACCACGCGCATCCCGCGTCCACCACCTCCGAAGGCGGCTTTGATGATGAGGGGGAAACCGATTTCGTGGGCGACCGCGACGGCGGCGCTGGGATCGGTGATCGGCTCTTCAGTGCCGGGAAGGGTCGGGACGTTGAACTTGTGAGCGAGGGCGCGGGCGGCGGTTTTGTCGCCCATGTTTTCCAACAACTCCGGAGACGGTCCGATGAAGGTGATTCCCTCACGGGCGCAGGCACGGGCGAAGTGCGGGTTTTCCGAGAGGAAACCGTAGCCCGGATGGATCATGGTGACGCCTTTGGATTTCGCGAGTTTGACGATGCCTTCGTAATCCAAGTAAGCGCCGACCGGACCTTTTGAGGAATCGAGTTGGTAAGCTTCATCGGCTTTGAAGCGATGGATGGAGAAGCGATCTTCCTCAGCGAAAATGGAAACCGTGCGAAGTCCGAGTTCGGTGGCGGCGCGGAAAATACGGATCGCGATTTCACCGCGGTTGGCTGCAAGAAGTTTACCAGGCTTGGACGGGTTTGAAGGCATGCGGAGAATTAGAAACGCTAAATTTCAAACTTCAAACATCAAAATGAGGGGGATTCATTTGGAGCGATAGTTCGCATGAGTCCTATCGGTCGAATAGGACTTTTGTTGATCACTTCCCAATGCAGAAGCTCGAAAAAATCACGCCCAGCAGATCTTCCGTATCCACTTTTCCGGGGATTTCTCCCAGCGCGTCCAGGGCTTCTCTGAGATCAATAGCGGCGAGTTCGGGGTTGGCGGCGTGATCGGTCAGAAGGTGGAGCGCGGCGTGGAGGCTAGTGTGGGCGAGTTTGAGGGAGGCTTGGTGGCGGGCGTTGATGGCGACGGCGTGTTCGCCGAAATCGGCTTCGGTGAAATGGAGGGCGGTGCGGATTTTTTCGGAGAGCTGTTCGAAACCATCTTCTCTCAAGCAGGAGATGCGGATGGCATCGGCGTCTTTCCATGAAGGATGTTCGCCGAGATCGGATTTGTTGAGGACTAGGAGGTGGGTGGCGTGGTTGGAGGGGTAAACGGCGCGCTCGGGTCGGGGTTGTGAGGCGTCGGCGACTTCTAACAGGAGATCGGCGGATTCAATCTGGCGGACGGTGCGTTGGATGCCTTGGGTTTCGATAAGGTCATCGGATTCGCGCACGCCGGCGGTATCGACGAGGCGGAGCGGGATGTCGTGGAGGTTGATGATTTCCTCAATCGTATCGCGCGTGGTTCCGGCGATGTCGGAGACGATGGCGCGATCGAAGCCGAGCAAGCGGTTAAGTAGGGAGGATTTGCCGACATTGGGTTCGCCAAAAATGACGGTGCGGACGCCTTCGCGGAGGACGCGACCTTGATCGGCGGTGGCGAGGAGGGAATCGATGGTGGCGAGGATGTTTGTTATCCGCGCGCGGAGTTCGATGGTGGTTTGAGGGTCGATGTCTTCATCTGGAAAATCGATCCATGCTTCGAGGTGGGCGAGGACTTCTAACAGTTCATCGCGTGCGGCGGTGGTGCGTTTGCCGAGAGTGCCTTCGAGTTGGGAATGGGCGGCGCGGATCGCGAGGCGGGTCTGCGCGGAAATGAGATCCATGATTCCCTCGGCCTGGGTGAGATCGAGTTTGCCGTTCAGGAAAGCGCGTTGGGAAAATTCTCCGGGTGAGGCGTGGGTGGCGCCGCATTCGAGAAAGCGTGCGAGCACTTCACGGGTGACGAGGATGCCGCCATGTCCGGCGAACTCGACCGTATCTTCGCCGGTGAAAGAATTGGGCCCGAGAAAAACGGTTAGAAGACCGTCATCGATGATGGCGCCTGCGGCGTCGCGGATTTTGCAGCGGCGTGCGATGCGCGGCATGGTGGAGGAGGCGATGCCGTCGGTCGCGATGTCGGCGATGCGGAAGGCATCGGGTCCGGAGATGCGGATGAGAGAAATGGCACCGACGCCGAGGGGGGAAGCGATGGCGGCGATCGTCGAGGAATTGGGCGAAGCCATGGGTTTCCGGGTTGCCTATTGGGACTCGGCCTCGTTTCCGAGACCGAGGAATTCCCAGCAGATCAGACGTTTGATCTGAATCTGGGGATTCTGTGCATCATCGATCCATTCGAGTTCGACGGTGGCGGTGCGCGCGGCAGATGCGTCCAGTTGTGAGAGCGCTTGAGCGGTTGCTGAACCTGCGAGCGGTGAGGCCTTCACATGATCAGAAGGATACGCCGGGTCGGTCACATGGTAGATTGCCGCTGCTTGATTCGCAGTGGAGAGGATTACGCGGAAGACTTCGGTTTTACCAACCGTGCGGGACTCACTGAATTTCTTGAGCGTACGATACTTGGTTTGCGTGAAGATTTCCCAATCGAGTTTTTTGCCTCCTGGTGTGTCCTTGATGAAGGCAAGGATCTTGGGAGTTTCGGTGGCTTGAGCACTTGGTGAGGTTTTTGCGGCAGGTTTGTAGGTGAAAAGGCTGAAGCCTTTGTTGCTGTCTTGCTCTGGGAGTTTCACCGGGAAGAAGGCACTGGCCAGAGTCTTGGATTCGTCAGCCGGATGCTGCTGGTAAAACTCCTGGATTTTGGCTTGGAGCGCTTCGGCGTTGAGAATGAGCGGCAGCTTGTCTTCAACCGTTTTGGCGGTCAGATATTTCTGCAGAACGGGGTTGCTTGGAGCTGGGAGGTTTTTGGGGAGATTGAGCGTGGAAACCTCGGATTTGGGCTTGATGAATTTCAGGTAGGCAAAGGCACCACCTGCGCCGAGAAGCACCAGAAAGAGCAGGGCTACAAGCAGACCGGTTTTGCTGGATTTCTTTTGGGGTGCGGGGGAGGGCTGCGGCTTGGATTCGGTGGCTTTTGCAGAAGCTGGTTCCGAGGGTTTGGGTTCAACCGGCTTGGAAGAAGGGGCTACCGGAGTAGTGGTTGAAGTCGGAGTGACGGCGGCTTCAGGTGCGGGAGAGGTGATCGTGGCTTGGCAGTGCGGGCAGGGGCCGGTGGTGGGGGGGAGGTCGGCAGGAATGACGATCCGGCCTTTGCAGGAAGGGCAGTTGAAAGCGCGTTGATTGGGGCCAAGGGATGGTGAAGCAGTGGACATGACGTGGATAAAGCGTCATTACCATGTAGGCGTGGTGGGACCTTGTCAATGTCAACAGCCCCGCAGGGGCTCAGACCTGGAGTTTAGAATTTAAGGTTTGAAGTTTAACGTCTTGCGCCTTTTGTCGGTGGTGTCTAGCCTACGCGCCCCGCAGCAGCTTATGAAACCTGTTTATATCTACGATACGACCTTGCGCGATGGCACCCAAGGCGAGGGCTTCCAGTTATCCGGTTTGGATAAACTGAGAATCGCGCGGCACCTCGATCAGTTCGGGGTGGACTACATCGAAGGCGGCTGGCCGGGATCGAATCCCAAGGATGTGGAGTTTTTCCAAGAGGCGAAAAAACTGGACCTCAAGCACGCGAAGTTGGCGGCATTCGGATCAACCCGCCGGGCGAATGTGAAAGTGGAAGAGGATGCGCAGGTGCGTTTGTTGCTGGAAGCGGAAACTCCGGTGGTGACGATTTTCGGGAAAAGCTGGGAGCTGCAAGTGACCGAAATTTTGCGCACCAGCGTCAAGGAAAACCAAGCGATGATCCGAGACACGGTGGCCTATCTGGTGAAAAACGGCCGCGAGGTGGTTTATGACGCCGAGCATTTTTTCGATGGATACAAAGACTCTCCCGAGCATGCTTTGGCGACCTTGAAAGCGGCGGCTGAAGGTGGTGCTGCCTGCCTGGTGTTGTGCGATACCAACGGCGGAACCTTGCCGAAAGAGATTATGGAAATCTGTGCGGCGGTTCGTAATCATCTGCCGGAAACTCCGATCGGGATTCACACCCACAACGATTGCGAGTTGGCAGTTGCGAATGCGATCGCGGCGGTGGATGCCGGAGCGGTCCAAGTGCAGGGCACAATCAACGGCTATGGCGAGCGGACAGGAAATTGCAACCTGACCTCGGTGATCCCCATCTTGCAGTTGAAAATGGGAATGCAGGTCGTGCCCCGCTTGGAAGAACTGAAAAATCTCTCGTTTTTTGTTGATGACGTATCGAACAACCCGCATTTCGCAAGAGCCCCGTTTGTGGGTCGCACCGCCTTTGCGCACAAGGGAGGGATGCACGTGAATGCGGTTCAGAAATTGGCCCGCAGCTATGAGCACATTGTTCCTGCCAGTGTGGGAAATGAACAGACCATTCTGGTTTCCGAATTGAGCGGACAATCTAACATTTTGCTGAAAGCCGAGCAGATCGGGATGCCGATTGCCAAAGGCGCACCAGAAGCGGCGGCGATTCTGACCAAGGTCAAGGAACTCGAGCACGAGGGCTATTCCTTTGAGGCAGCGGGCGGTTCGCTGGAATTGTTGATCCGGCGCGAGCTCGGGAAATACGACAAAGCGTTCCAAGCCAACGAATACCATGTCAGTTTCCGTCAGTATCGCGATGGCCATGCGCCGGTTTGTGAAGCGACGGTGAAGGCCAGCGTGAATGGGGTAAAAGAACTGACGGTTGCGGAAGGAAACGGCGTGGTTCACGCGCTCGACCTCGCGCTGCGGAAAGCCTTGTTGCCGTTTTATCCGGAAATCGCCGAGGTTTCACTGGTGGATTACAAGGTGCGTATTCTCGACGGCCATGATGCCACAGCAGCGAAAACCCGTGTGTTGATTGTTTCCGCACATGGCGATCAAACTTGGGGAACCGTGGGTGTGTCCGACAGCGTGATCGAAGCAAGCTGGATTGCGCTGGTCGATGGGATCGATTTTTTCCTGCAGCGCCGCAGGGGGTGATATTCCCATCGGCTTTCACGAAGCCGGTCGGAGACACGGCTCTCCAATATTTTCGACCCAACGCTTCATGCGTTCTGCAGAAGACTTTCCCTGGGTGGCGAGACCGAGGCGGCCGTTGAAGGTCACGCATCCTGCGCCGAGCAACTGACCCGTGACGCGCGGCGGACAAAAGACCCAGCCTTCATCGGTTGTTAGGGCGGGATCGATTTCCCAGACTCCGAGATTGGAAAACGCACCGATGTTACCGGCGGGTCTGGTGCGGTCTTTTTGGAGGGCTTTGACTTTCAGTGTGTGGCTGAGAATCCCGCCAAGGGATAGCAGGAGAAAATTGGCGCGGTGCTCGCCACGTTTGAGTCGATAAAGGATCTGTGTCTGGATGGATTGGGGAGTGTCGTCCGCAGCGATTTTTGGTTCGATGCAGCTCACATGATTCGCGGTGTCATCCGGATACTCGACATCACCCCGGAGATTGACGGGGATCATCCATGAGACTTGTTCCTCGGGTCGGAGAATTTCCTGACGGATCGATTGGTCGAGTTGCTTGAGGAGGAAACTGTTCACCGTGACCTGAAGTTGGCGGCAGTGATCGATGATCCGTTGGGTTTCCTCTCTTGTGAATAGATGCCAACCCACCGGATGTTCTTCGCTTGCGGAAGCGACGTTGTGTTTCCAATCGGATCGATTCGCACAGGGCGGCAGGGAGATGCTATCGATCACCCTGTTCCACAGAGGTGCGAACATTTTACGGAAAGGATGTTTGGTTTTCGGAGGTGTTAGATTTTTGATCCCGCGTTCGCGCAACAGACGGGTGAAGCCGCCGATTCCGTCGCATTCGCAGTGGGAGAGATGGAACCATTCGATTTGACCGGAGTCCTTCGGAATCCTTCCGTAGACAATCTCCATCGAATCGCCCGCCGCCTCGGAGGCGCGGAACCAATCGGATGAGATGTTTGTGAAGGAGGTTTGGTTCACGGGCTTGTCTTCAGGACTCCGCGTCTTTTGATTTTCTCGCAGGAGCGATGGCATCGATCTGTTTCATGGTGTCATCGGAAAGCGCTGGTGTCTCCAAGGCAGCGAGGGTGTCATCGAGTTGGGCGACGTTTCGCGCGCCGATAATGGCGGAGGTGACGGAGCGGTGGTTCAGTGCAAACCGGATCGCCATGTGATGCAGCGGCATGCCCTGGGATTTCGCGAGCTGATCCAACGCGCGGATTTTTTCCTGTTGGGCGATCACTTGATCCTCTTGCAGAAAACCCTCGGCGCGGGCGGCTCGGGAATCGGCGGGAATGGAATCGACATATTTCGGGCTCAACATGCCTTGCGCGAGAGGCGAGAACACCACGCAGCCGATTTTCTCAAGGTCGAGGTAATCCAGAATTCCCTCGGCCTCCGGCCAACGATTGAGAATGGAATAGGGTGGTTGATAGATCACGCAACGCACACCCATCCCTTTCAAAATGGCCACGGCTTCCTTGAGCATTTCCAAGGGATATTTCGAGAGGCCGACGTATAGGGCTTTGCCGGATTGGACCGCGGTGGCCAGCGCCGACATGGTTTCTTCGAGTCGGGTGTGGGGATCGGGGCGGTGTGAATAAAAAATATCGACGTAAGGCAGGCGCAGGCGTTTCAGCGATTGATCGAGCGAGGCCAGCAGATGTTTGCGCGATCCCCATTCGCCATACGGTCCGTTCCACATCGTGTGACCTGCTTTGGTGGTGATGATGAGTTCGTCGCGATGTTGGGCGAAATCCTCGGCGAGGATTTTCCCGACATTTTCCTCAGCCGATCCGGGAGGTGGGCCGTAGTTGTTCGCGAGGTCGAAATGGGTGATGCCGCGATCGAAGGCGCGGCGCATCATCGCACGGGATTCTTCAAAGCTATCGACGTGGCCGAAGTTGTGCCAGAAGCCGAG
>CBFGOP010000069.1:0-11483 GCA_965650415.1 uncultured Prosthecobacter sp.
GCACGCGGTGCAAACGCGAAGAGCGGCCGCGACCGAGGATGGCCGCGAGGATGTCGTAAACAGGAGTATCCGGATGACCCAGTGCCGGCGTTTTCCATGACAGGCAAAGGCGGCTGGTTGGGATGTCGAAGTTTTCAAAGCCCTCACGCGGGCCGATTTGTTGCGGATCGCGTTGGATGTGCGGCTCGGGACCGGAGACGATCCGGCAATCCTTGGTGAGCTCGGTGACCTTCGCGATCGCGAGCGCGGGATCGAAATCGCCGGAAATCACCATGTGGATGCGATCCGGCGTGTAGCGGCTGCGATGGTAGTTCACCAGATCCTGATAGGAAATTTCATCAAACAGATGGCGGTGGCCGATCACCGGATGTTTGCGAGCATCTACGATGAATGCAGTAGATAGCAGCAGGCGGGTCGATGCGTTGTCGGGATCGTCGAGTCCCATGTCGATCTCGCGGCGGATGACATCCTTTTCATTTTCAAAATCCGCTTCCGGGATGTTCGGAAAAAACACCAGGCCGGTGAGGCATTTGAGAAACGACTCCAGGGAATGAGACGGACCGTCGATGTAGTAAACCGTGCGGTCGAAGGTGGTGTAGGCGTTCCAATGTCCCCCACCCGCTTGGACGGTTTGTGCAAGTTCGTCGGCGGAATAGTCGCGGGTGCCTTTGAAGACCATGTGCTCGAGAAAGTGCGAGAGCCCGGAGCCGAGTTTTTCGCCCTCATGGATGCTGCCGGTGGCGACCCATGCCTGCACGGAAATGACGGGAGCTGATGGATCGGGATCGAGGATGAGTGTGAGGCCGTTCGGGAGCGTGAGGCGGGTGGCGGATGTGAGCGGGTATTGCATGGAAAAGGAGACGTATGTCTAAGGTCTAAAAGTCTTAAGGTCAAAGGTCCATTTCCAATCGCACCAGCGATTCAAGATGGGACTTTTAGACAAAAGACTTGGAAAGCCGGACGAGCGTTGGTGAGTTTTCATTTCAAGCGAAGCGTTATGGCGTGGGCGTAGCGCAGCGGAGTCAAACGCAAGACACAAGACGGTATCTCAGGTAGTCCTGCCTTCATCCTCAATTCCACAAGCTCAGCCCGCTTGCGGATTCCGCTTTCCAGAGTTAGTTCTATGCCATGAGCAATCGAGTGGCGATTTATGGCGTGAGTGGATTTGTCGGTAAAGGTCTCGCGTCTTTGCTTGCGGACGAAGGTTGGGAGGTGATCGGGGTCAGTCGCAAAGGAACAGGAAACCTCGATGGAGTTTCATCATGGCACACGCCCGATGGGATTGATCTCTCAGGTTGCCGGGCTGTGATCAATCTAGCAGGCGAACCCATCGATCAACGTTGGACGGCAGACAAGAAGCAGGTGTTTCACGCCAGCCGTATCGGGGTCACTGAGCAGATCGTGAAAAAAATCGCCGACTTGCCAGCAGAGCTCAGGCCGCGGGTTTTGGTGAATGCATCTGCGGTAGGTTATTACGGCGATCGCCAAGACGAAATCCTCAGCGAATCCTCGGCCGCAGGTGAAGGTTATTTGGCGGATCTCTGCATGGCTTGGGAGAACGCCGCAACATCGGCTGAAGCTTTTGGGGTGCGTGTGGTGAAACTACGGATCGGAGTGGTGTTGGGCAGGGATGGCAGAGCGTTTCAAAAATTGGAGAAGGTTTTCCGTTTCGGTTTGGGTGGCAGGCTGGGTTCGGGACGGCAATGGACGCCGTGGATTCATGTGGATGATTTGAGACGGGCTGTCGTTTTCAGCCTTGTTCATGACAACCTGTCTGGTGCGGTCAATGGCAGTGCCCCCAACCCCGTCACCAATAAGGAACTCACGCATCTCTTGGCCAAAGCTGTCGGCAGGTGGGTGTTTTTTCCTGTCCCGGGTCTGGTATTGAAACTTGTCCTCGGTGGTTTCGGAGACGCCCTGCTTGGAGGGCAACGCGCGCTGCCGGAGCAATTGTTGGATGCAGGTTTTGAGTTTCGTTACTCTAAGCTGGAAGACGCGCTGGAAGACTTGATCGATTGATACTAGGAAACCGAATCTCTCTCCAAGATTCCCCTGATCCCATCGGGATCGTGGATTCAATTTACCGAATCGACTGATTTTTCTCTTTGCAAGCCCGTCGGGGTGGGCTAAGCGTGGCGCCCGCCTTTAACGGTGGTCGTAGCTCAGTTGGTAGAGCCCCGGATTGTGATTCCGGTTGTCGCGGGTTCGAGTCCCGTCGATCACCCCACTTTTTCCTTCGTTTTCGGAGCTCTGCTCACCGCATTCGAAGCAAGAAGTGACCAACCGTCATTTCGCATGCAACCCCTGGAAAGTCGCATCCAATATAAGTTCCGTAACTCGCTTTTGTTGGCTGAGGCGTTGACCCATCCCAGTCTGGCTTACGAATCCCAGCGACCCCACTTCGACAATCAACGCTTGGAATTTCTGGGCGACGCCGTGCTCCAGCTCGCTGTCACCGAGGCCTTGTTCAAGATTTTCCCCGATGCCACCGAGGGTCATCTCACCAAGCTCCGCTCGCGGGTTGTTTCCCGCAAGGCTCTCGCACGTTTCGCCACCGTCATTCATCTCGGTGAATACGTGTTGCTCGGCAAGGGTGAGGAATCCACCGGCGGGCGCAAGCGCCACTCGACTTTGGCGGATGCCTTCGAGTCCCTGATCGGAGCGATCTACATGGATTCCGGTCTGGAATCCGCCAAGAACCTGATTTTACGGCTCTTTGAAAACGAAATCAAAGACATGATGGATAGCCCTGATGAGCGGAATCCGAAAGGCGAGCTACAGGAATACCTGCAAGCCATCGAGCCGATCGCGCCGGTCTATCGCATCGTCAATGAAAGCGGCCCGGATCATCGACGCGTTTTCCAAGCGGAGGTCACTTGGAGAGACCAACTGCTCGCGACAGGCAAAGGCAAAAGCAAAAAGGAAGCGGAAGCCCGCGCAGCAGCAGAGGCATTGCGACTCCGGAGTTGGGAAAACGCAGTTTAAGGTTGCGGGTTTGCCACGAGTGCGGTTGTTTTCTCTCGCTGTCAGGAGCCGTGGAGGTTTGGCAAGCGAACCCCGCCAGGCCTTAATCGGAGCAACGGTAGTTTGTCCATGCTTGCCGCGGTTTCCTGGCGGCACTTTTTTTGTTTGATCGCACCTTGTTTTGACAGGATCGCCTCGTGCTCTATGCTCGCCGCATGAATCGGAGATCTTTTTTCACCACATCCGCTCTCACCGGAATCGGTATGTTGGCAGGCAGCAGGGCGATGGCAGCCGAAACCACAGCCGTGCGCGAAATCGCCGTGTTCACCAAGTTTTTTGAAAAACTCCCGTTCGATCAACTTGCGGAAACCATCGCTCCTCTCGGCGTCGCGGGCCTTGAGGCACCCTTACGTAAGGGCGGACACATCGAGCCTGCGGAGATGGTCGAAAAACTTCCTGCTTTCACCGCAGCTCTGGCGAAAAAGAATCTTCGCACCTTGATCATGGCATCCAGCATCAACGAGGTGGACAAGGACGGATTGGCTGAGAAACAACTGCGCGTCGCAGCGGCAAACGGCATCAAGAAATACCGACTTCAACATCTCAAATACGATCTTACCAAGCCGATCAAACCCCAGCTCGCGAATTTCAAGGCACAACTCAAGGATCTTGCGGAACTCAATAAAGCCATCGGTATCCAGGGTCTCTATCAGAATCACAGGGGACGCGATTACGTCGGCGGACCGATCTGGGACATGGTAGGTATGTTGGAGGAAATCGACCCCGCCCATCTCGGCATGGCGTTCGACTTCGCACATGCCACTGTCGAGGGTGCCAACGCTTGGGAAATGAATTTCCATTTGGCACAGCCCCACATCGGTGCGGTGTTTTTCAAAGATTACCAACTCAGTGGAAAACAATGGCAGGCATGTCCGCTGGGAGAAGGTGTCGTCAACCCGAACGCCGCCAAACTGGTCTCTCAAAAACTCCCCAACGACGTTCCGATCTGCGTTCACATCGAATACATCAAGGGCGATGACCTGGTTCCGAGAAGCGTCGAAGCCATGAAAAACGACCTCGCGACGCTGAAGAAATGGTTGGGATGAGATGGGCTCACTTCCTTCGTCTCCGCTTCCCGCTTCTAACAAAAAGGGCAATCGCAATCAAAACCGCCAATCCGCCAACCGCCAAGGCGATAATATTCCCCCAAGGCAGTGGCAAAGGCATGGTGAATGTCTGATGCAAGGGCTCGCGGAATGCGCGGCTGATGGATGATTTCCAGATGAGGGTTTTGTTGTCGTTGGAAATGGTGTCCGCATTCGAATCCGTAGCTGCTTTGGGAAGATGGACGATGGTTTCGATGGAGTAGCCCTTGAGTTGTTCCTGAGAAATCAGAGCGGATCCGGGGATCACGCGCGTGAGATCGATCTTGCGGTGAAACAAAATATTCAAACCCTCGAAACGCACATCCGTGTGTCCCGCAAGATCTCGCGCGGCTGCGGGAAGTTGATCGAATGAGGCGCTCGTGGTGGTTTCCGATAAATCCATCGCGTTTTCAAAACTGACGGAGACATCGATATGGAGCCGGTCTTCTTGAATCGAGGTATCGACCGCATAGGACTGGAACGCCGGAGTTTCCTCAAGATAGCGGGTCACCATCTTTTTCACCCCGATTTCTCCGCCGTAAAGTCTTGCGGCTTGGGATGGAATGTTGACGCGGATCCGCGCTTTGCCGGAACCATCCGAGTTCAACCAAACCTCTTCATGACAATCCAGGCATGAGGAAAACAGCAGGGCGAAAACACTGACAAACAGGAGGCGCAACATGGGGATGGATTCGCTGAATCCGAATCAGCTTTGCGGCGCAGTCTTCACGAGATCCGGGCTTGCTGCAAACAATGCTTCGAGATTCGGCAAATCCGCCGCGCTCTGGGCGGGTTGTGACGCAATGATTTTTCCCTGATGAAACACAAACGCACCGGGCATTTGCAGTCCGTCTCCGGCGAGGTGACCCACACCGCAGCCTTTGAAAATCGCGATCGCACCACGCCACCAAACATGCGGGCCGAAGAGTTCGAGAAAACCGCCTTTGCCGAGTCCGAAGGCGCGGTAGAGTTCGCAACGCGGATCGGCGATCCGGGAGATGTTGGAATTCCTGCCGAGATAATCCATTTCCTCACCGGACTGCAGCATGTGCACCAGGATCAATTCCGCGTGTTGTTGTTTCGCCTGCTGTTCCAGATCCTGCAAGCCCCTCAGGATCTGACGGGTGAAGGTGCATCCGAAGTGACGGAGGAAAACCAAAACCAAAGGTTTCTGCATCGACGCTTCGTGGAGCTTGCGACCATCAGAAAGCTGGTAGGCGGCGGCTGCTTCCTCAATCGTGTAAGGCTGCCTGCGGGATGGCGGAATGCCCGCATGAGCCCGAAGTGCCGCCCAGAGGATCAGCGCGAAAAAAGGCATCCATACCACATCGTCGAAGCCCAAAATGATCAGTGCGGAAACGGGCAATTCTGTTCTCCATACCGCAGCGACAATCACCACGGTGGCGACTACGGATTTGATCAGTCCCAACAACACAATCAGCCAATGATGGATGGGGTTCTTCGCAGCAATCAGGAGTCCCAGCCCGAGAATCCCGGAAATCACTCCGAGAATCTGCCAGAGGATGGGATGGTTCGGATGTGGCAAATTGAGGAAATCAAAGGCGTGCAGCGGGCAAGTCATGACCCAGATCGCAAACAGAAGATGATACAGCCCGCCGACCACAAGAATCTTGCGCATCCATCGCAGTACCCGGCAGTTGCCGTCCAAACACTCGGAATTCATGGCGTAGAATAAGATCGAAATTCCATCGCGCAACGGGAGATTTTCGTCCTTTCGACTGGAGCGCGACCCCCGACGACTCGGGGCAAGTGGAGTCGCGCGGTCCAATTCAATTTCCCAAAAGCTTCTTCAACCGGTTCTTCACACTGACTTTCCCGACTGCGGAAAGGCGATCGACGAACAGCACTCCGTTGAGGTGGTCGATTTCGTGTTGGAGCGCGCGGGCGAGAAGGCCGTCGGTCTCCATGACGAGCGTGGTTCCATCCAACAATTCGAGCGTAGCTTTCACTTCCGCCGGGCGGCGCACCTCGTAGCGGATTCCCTGGATGCTCAGGCAACCTTCAAAGTCGGTTTCCTTTTCCTGACCGTATTCAAGTTTCGGGTTGATGAAAACCAGAGGCATGAAATCGGCGAGCTCGGCATGTTTGCCGTTCACCTTGAGATAGGAAATGCACTCGGGATCGTGTGAGACATCGACCACGGCGATCTGCAAATCCACCCCGACCTGAGGAGCGGCGAGGCCGACCCCGTTCGCATCGACCATGGTTTCAATCATGTTGGCCGCGAGTTCACGGATCGTGTCATCGACCTTTTCGATGGGACGGCATTGCTTGCGCAAGACAGGATCGCCGTATTGGACGATGGGTAAAATCATCGTGAAAAAATTACGTTGGCTGTTCACCACGGGCCATCACGACCTTGCCGGTGCGGACGGTTTCGATGATTTCGTATTGCGAGAACATCGCGATCGCAGCATCCACTTTCGGGCTGTCGCCGGCAATCATCACCACCATCGAGGTCGGGGTGAGATCGACGGTTTTGCCGCCGAAGTGCTCGGTGATTTGCAAAGCCGCGGAACGCTCGTCGCTGGAGCAGAGGATTTTGATCAGGATCATTTCCTTGGTGACCGAATCCATGCTGGTGTGCTCGAAGCAATGGATGACATCGATGAGTTTGTTCACCTGCTTGATGATCTGATCGAGTCCTGCCGGATCGCCCGAGATGCCGATGGTCATCCGTGAGAACGAAGGGTTGCGACCTTGGGAAACGACGAGGGAGTCGATGTTGAAACCGCGGCGTGAGAAGACCTGGCAAATGCGCATCAGCACGCCCGGCTGGTTGTTCACGAGAATGGAGAGCGTGTGACCGGAACCAGCGGATGTGATTGCTACAGGAGTGTCTGTGGTGGTGATGGTTTTCATCTCAAAGTTTGCTAGTTGAAAGTTGGAAGTTTGAAGGAATGAGCCTGTTTCGTGCGTTTGCAGTCTCAGTGCCAGTGAACAGGTCTTACTTTCCTGAAAACTGAACACTGAAAACTAGCAAACTCGTATGTTTACGTGGAACCGACAGGTTTTGCCATGCGGGTTTTCGGGGCTTCGACGATCATGTCTTCGAGCGCGGCACCGGCGGGGATCATCGGGAAAACGTTGTCGGTTTTCACGCACTCCGCATGGATGAGGATGGGACCGTCGTTATAAGCGAGGGCTTTTTCCAACTGCTTGGTCACATCGGCCGGACGCTTGATGTAAACCGAAGGGATGCCGTAAGCGGCGGCGAGTTTGCAGAAATCCGGGTTTCCGACCAGATCCACACCGGAGGTGCGGTCTTCATAGAACAACTCCTGCCACTGACGCACCATGCCGAGGTAGTGGTTGTTGAGAACCACGATCTTGATCGGAAGTTTGTGGATGGCTGCGGTGGAAAGTTCGAAGAGGGTCATCTGGAAACCACCGTCGCCGGAAATGGAGATGACGGTTTTTTTCGGATGCGCGAGCTGCGCGCCGATCGCTGCGGGGAAACCGAAGCCCATGGTTCCGGCTCCACCGGAAGACAACCAATGATAGGACTCGTGGTTTTTGTAGAACTGAGCCGCCCACATCTGGTGCTGGCCCACGTCAGTGGAGACGATCGCATTGCCTTCGGTGAGTTCATAGAGCTCATCGATGACCTGCTGCATGCGCAGTCCGCCTTGTTTCTTGTAGCTGAGCGGGAATTTCTTTTTGTAACCGTTGAGTTTCTCGTTCCACTCGGGATGTTTTACTTTGGAAATTTTCTCGTTGATTTCTGTTAGGGCGGCTTTGGCGTCACCAACGATCATCACGTCCGGCTGGATCATTTTCGCCTCTTCGGCGGGATCGATGTCGATGTGGATGATTTTCGCGTCTTTGCAGAATTTGGATGGCTGGCCGATGATGCGGTCATCGAAACGTGAGCCGACGTTGATGAGAAGATCGCACTCGATCATCGCTTTGTTCGCATACGCGGTGCCGTGCATGCCCAACATACCAAGCGAAAGCGGATGGTTTTCCGGGAAAACGCCTTTGCCCAGAAGCGTGCTGGTCACGGGGCAATCGAGGGTTTCCGCAAGATACATCAGCTCCTTGTCCGCACGGGCGATCATGCAACCCTGACCGGCAAGAATCACCGGACGCTTGGCGGCGGCGATGAGATCTGCTGCCGCTTTCACGGATTTTTTGCAGATATCAAAATCGCTGCTTGGGTCGTAACCGGGAAGGTTGAAGGTCGGATTCATATCTCCGCTGAAAGGTCCTTGCGAAATGTCTTTCGGAACGTCGATCAACACCGGACCGGGGCGACCCGTCGTCGCGATATGATACGCCTCGCGGGCGATGCGTGGCAGGGAATTGGTGTCTTTCACCAACCAGTTGTGTTTCACCACAGGAATGGTGATGCCGAAGATATCGGCTTCTTGGAAAGCGTCCTTGCCGAGCATCCAGGTCACCGTTTGGCCGCAAATCACGATCATGGGGACGGAGTCCATCATCGCAGTCATCAAACCGGTGACGGTATTTCCTGCGCCAGGGCCGGAAGTCACCAAAACCGCTGCGGGCTTGCCAGTCGCGCGTGCATAGCCATCGGCCATGTGGACCGCTCCCTGCTCGTGACGAACCAGAATGAACTTCATCTTGGTCTTGATGGTTTCAAGAGCATCGAAGATAGGGATCGCCGCACCGCCGGAATATCCGAAGATGTATTCGATGCCGAGATCGTCGAGCGTTTTGATGAGGGCTTGCGCGCCGTCGAGTTGTTGTTTACTCATAAAATTGGAGTTGAGGCGGAAAGTTGCATGATTTTTCCAGCGAGCACAACCGAAAATTGGGGAATTTTTCGTAAGTTGGGGAAATTGAGTGTATATCGATGCTTAAAAATGGCGACTTTCGGGGAAATTTTGATTTTTCAATTTAGCTCCAAGTTTTTCGGGCGTATTTTACAGGGAGGGATGGAGAAACGGGAGGAGAGGAGAATTTAAAAACGATCCTCCCGGCCTCCCTCACCTCTTCCCTCCCTGTCCAAATTGCCGGAATGAATGGAAATTGCTTTTGGCTGATTCCTGCATTAGCTCAACGGCAGATGATTCAGTTTTCCCTCTTCAATATCCCCATCCGGGTCCAACCGTGGTTTTGGCTGACATTGGTTTTGATCGGCAGTATGGGCGGAATGGACTCCAAACAGGGTTTGTTCAACCTGGTGTTGTTTGTTCTGGCGGGTTTCATCTCGATTCTGGTGCACGAACTCGGACATGCGCTGACGGCCAAACATTTCGGGAAACAGGTCGAAATTGTCCTCCAAGCCTTTGGCGGCTACGCGGCTTACAGCGGCGGCGGGAGATTGAGTCGTGTCCAAACCTTCCTGGTCACAGCGGCGGGCCCCGGGATTCAGATCGTTTTGGGATTGATCGCCCTGTGGATCTTACGCGAAGCCAAAGGTCTCACGGAACCCATGCGTTACTTCGTGGCGGTGACCTATGTGATCAGCATCATCTGGGCCTTGCTGAATCTTTTGCCGGTACTCCCCATGGATGGTGGACGCATGCTGGAAGCGATTCTCGGACCGCAGCGGATCCGCCTGACCCTGAAAATTTCCATGATCACCGCGATCGTCGTGGCTCTGCTGTCATTGCATTTCAAATTCGGCATCCTGCTACCCATTTTCATGGGCTTCATGGCTTACGAATCCTACAAGGCGCTCAAGGGCATTTCCTGGAGGTAGGGGATCGATCTTTTCGAATCAATCTCGCAACGGACGCTTTCTTGGATCGCGGATGGGCCGATCCGGCAGTTCGTCTCTCTCTGCTTCCAGTTGTTTGATCTTGGCCTCGAAATTTTTATCGCTGACTGCTTCTCCGATGGTCACGCCTTCTTTTTTGCAAACCACTTTCCATTCCTCAAGCTTCTCCTGAAACTTGTGATTTCTCCATTCGACCTGCCTGAGTGTGATCTTGCCGAGATCCAGAGTAAGGGTTTCGTTCGAACTCATTCGGGGAATGCTCAGGGATGTGAGAGTTTCTATGGTCAATCTCTCCTTGTCCTCAGCCGAGCGCTCCACGAGCACGACTCCGAACAGCTCGGCACCTTCAAGCGGCGCGGGGCTGACGTTTTTAATGGTCACCCTGAGCGTGTAATCCTTGCTGCGGGCTTCGGATCTCGGACCCAGATCATTTTTGTCTGTGTCCATGACGTGGGGTTTGACGCTCAGGCTCACCAGGGGTTTGACCGACTCTTCTGCGTGCCCGAGCGAGATAAAGAACAGAAGCGCCATGCTGTGGAAAATATGGGTTTTCATCTTACCTGTTGGAACCTCGGGCGGGAGATAAGGTTGCGTGAAAATTTCCACCCAAGATATCCCCGTGAGAAAAACTGATTTCCGCAATCGGTGAAATCCTGAGCGTTTTCAGGGGATTGCCAAAAGAGTCGCTCGCTGGTAGGGCTGGGCAGCAATGAAGGGAAAATCCAAGTATGAGCGCAAACCGGAAACCCCGCGCGAACATGGCAAAGGTGTCATCGCTTTGTTGCTTTTCGCCTCCGGTTTTGCCGGGTTGATTTACCAGGTGCTGTGGATGAAGCAGCTCGGGCTGCTTTTCGGGAACACCTCCCATGCCGCTGCCGCCACCCTTGCCGCATTCTTCGCAGGCCTCGGCGCAGGAAGTTGGTGGTGGGGGAAAAGGCTCTCAAAGACGGATCGTCCGCTGCGTCTCTACGCGTGGTTGGAATTCGGAATCGCCATTTCCGCGCTGACGTATTTTGTCATGCTGGAATTGTTCGAAGCCATCTATCCTTTCCTCTATGCTTCCATTTCCGCGAGCGTCTGGATGCTGGTGGTGAAATTTTTGTTGGCACTTCTGCTGGTGTTTCCTGCGGCGTTTTTCATGGGCGGAACCGTGCCTGCGGTCGCTCAGGTCGCCATCCGGAATTCGGACCAACTCGGACGAACGGGAGCGTTCCTTTACGGCCTGAACACGCTCGGAGCCGCGCTCGGGGTTGGGGTCGCGGCGTTTCTCTTGATCCCGTCTCTGGGATTCAACCTCACTTACGCCATTTCCTTGTTCACCTCTGTTGCGGTTGGACTGGTCGCTTGGCGTTTGCCGGATCAACCCGTTTCCATGCCCGCTCCAGCCAAACCGAAGGATGACGCATCCCACATTCCGACTCCTCTCACGGAACGCATCGCCCTGGGTACTTTGTGTTTTTTCTCCGGCTTCGTGATTCTTGCTTTGGAGGTGGTGTGGACACGGATTTTCGCCCAAGTGCATGAAAACTCGGTCTATTCCTACGCGATCATCCTGATCGTGGTTCTGGTCGGACTCGCGATCGGCGCGGCTGTCAGTTCTTTGGTCGCAAGATTTGTTAGAAATCCATGGCCGGTTCTCGGAATCATGACTCTGACCGGCGGCA
>CBFGOP010000070.1:0-11461 GCA_965650415.1 uncultured Prosthecobacter sp.
TGATGAAGGTTTCGGTCATCGCGGAAACGGAAACGATGTCGCCGTTGATCCAGCGTGCGGTATCGATGCAGTGAGCGAGCAAATCGCCCGTCACACCGGAACCGGCTGCTGCCGCATCGAGACGCCAGAGGCCGGCACCGCCTTGCGGAAGTTCTTCGGAAATCGTCCAGTCTTGCAGGAAGTTTGCGCGGTAATGGAAAATCCGACCCAACTCACCAGCAGCGACGATGTTTTTCGCAAGCGTCACGGCTGGAAGGAAACGGTAGTTGTACCAAACCAGGTTTGGCAGACCGGATTTCTCCACAGCTTCGACCATTTTCTCGCCTTCGACTCCGTTGAGAGCGAGCGGTTTTTCGCAAAGGATCATTTTGCCGTTGGCGATACAGGCGAGAGCGATCTCGGCGTGGGAGTTGTTAGGTGTGCAGATATCGATTGCATCGATGTCGTCACGTTTCACGAGCTCGCGCCAGTCGGTTTCGTAAGAAGCATAGCCCCACTTTTCAGCGAAGGCTTTGACTTTTTCCTCATCGCGTCCGCAAACGGCTTGGCGGACAGGATAGTGCTCCGTGTCGAAAAAGTGCGAGAGCTGGGAGTAGGCGTTTGAGTGGGTGCGACCCATGAAGCCGTAGCCGATGAGTCCGATGCGGATTGGTTTCTTGGACATATGATTTGAAATGTTAAAGGGGTTGGAAATTAGAGGGCTTGATCAACATCGATCATGGCTTTGAGGATCGCGTTCCATGTTCCGGCTGCTTCGAGCACGGAGTTGTCGAACATGCAACCATCCCAACAGATGTGCTTGATGCCACGTTCAGCGGCGCCTTGCAGCCAGTAGGTGGAGCATTTCGCGATATCGAGTTTGCCGTTCGGATCGTCTGCCGGGCAGTGGCGACCTGTCTTGTCGTGCGATCCGGTTCCGTGCACGGAGCCGTCGTTTTGAGCGACGTGGAAATCGAGCGTCCATGGGCGGAGCGCATCGGTCATGATTTTGTATGCAGGCCAGAATTCCTCATCGCTGTAACCGGCTTGAAGAAGTGCAGCCTCGGGCGCGTTGTAACCCATGAGGTAAAGATAGGTGTGTGCGAGGTCGGCTTGGAAACCGACGACGCCCGGCATGGCGGTCGCTTCAAGAGTATCGACGGCGGCTTTCCATGAGTGGAAACCACCCCAGCAGATTTCACCTTCGGCAGCGATGCGCTCGCCGAACTGCTCGGCGACTTTTCCTGCCTCGCGGAAGGTTTTTGCGACTTTGGCGGTGTTGCCTGCAGGATCTTTTGCGAAATCCGCGGTGCCACCAGCGGTGTCGACACGGATGATGCCGGATTTGCGGACACCGTGCTCGTTAAGAATTTTTGCCACACGGCAGGTTTTCTCCACGGCGAGGACGAAATTTTTCATGTCATCATCCGAACCGAAAGCCGGACCACCAACCGTGCCCGGCCAAACCGGAGCCACCAAAGAACCGACGGAAAGTCCTTTTGATGCGATCAGGTCTGCCATTTTGCGCAGCTCAAGATCGGACGCATCAGGGTCGGTGTGAGGGTGGAAAATGAAAAGATCCACTCCATCGTATTTGCGGCCGTTGACTTCGGCCGCTGTGGTGAGATCGAGCATGCGCTCAAGGGAGATGGGGGGATGATCTGTGCCCGGTTCTTTTCCAACCAGTCCGGGCCACATGGCGTTGTGCAATTTAAGTTTACTCATAAGATACGATGTTTTTCTTTTCTCCAGGGTGACTTGTCAAACTCCTAGGAGCAAAGGCGTTACGAAAACCTCGATGGCGACGCTTCAAAACCCCAGACACTGGCGGAAAATCAGCCCATATAGATGCTTTCGGGTGATTTTGACCTTGGGTTCAAGTTCACACAAATGCCTGATCTGAAGCCGATTCAGGGTTTCGAGCGCAATCGCCGCAGGCAGCCCGCTGGCGAGGCGAAGCCTCCAAGTCTTCAGATTTTCCGCATAAAGCTTACCGCAGGAAACTTTTTTCAGGGCGAGTTCACGCCATTTTTGAAACTCCGCCAAACATGAGCTGTCGTCCAGTGGGTCTGAAACTGGCAGGTAACAACGTCCCATGTTCCGATCGGTCTGGAAATCCCTGAGTATGTTCACCAACTGTAAGCCCTCACCATACTCCCTGCCCCACTGCTCCAGCTCCGCCTGAGTTTTGGATGAAAAGGCATTTCCCATCGTCAGAAAACCGAGTCGGGTCCAGAACACCCCGACGCACCCCGCGACTCTCCAAGTGTAATCTTCCAGTTCATGGGCAGTTTTCAGAGCGATGAGCTTGCTCTCCCCATTCCCAAAGCGCTGAAGATCCAGAATTTGCCCGCTGATGATGATTTCCAAAACTTCCAAAATCAATCTCAGCTCTCCCTCGCTCAATTCATGCAGCGCTTGTAAAATTTCCAGATGACTCTGGAGCAGTATTCGCTCGCGTGGGTTTTGAAGCCCGGAAAAAAAATCCGGAGTAAAGGGTTTTGGTGGACGTTCTCCTCCAGTTTGAGCAACAAAATCCGACAGCATGTCGATACGTTTTTCAACCGATCCAGCCATCGAATCCGCAATTGTATCACTGGTTCTTGCCAACAGGTATGCGATCCCTGCGGCGCGTCGCATCGAGTCGGGCAACAAGCGGAGGCTGAGGTAAAACGAACGCGATACCCCTTTGAGAACCACCGTTTCGAGTTCAACCCGCATCATTCATGGATGGAAAGAATCCGTCCGCAGTTTTCGCACTGGGTGATTTCCTTTTCGGATTGAACCGCGATCACGGTGGAAGCGATCACCTTCATGTTGCAGCCCGTGCAATTTCCCGAATGAAGGGTGGCGATGGCGAGACCGTCCTTGGATTTGATCAGTTTGTTGTAAAGCGGAAGGATGTCTTCGGAGACATTTTTGACCAATTCATCCCGCTCTGCCTGAACTTCTTTCTGCTGCTCGATCATGCGGGTGTGGCGCTCGCGGATCGCAGCCAAATCCCCATCCACCACCGCGCGGGTTTTTGTCAAAAGGCCCTCGGCTTCCTGATACTTCGCGCGCAAACCATCCAGCTCCTCCATCGCTTCCAGCTCCTGGGTCTCAAAATCGTCGACTTCCTTTTCATAGCGGACGATCTCATTCCCCAAGGCGACATATTCATCGTTTTTCTTGGTCTCGAATTGTTGGACTTTCAGGCGTTTGACCGTGGTTCTGCGGGTCTCCGCATCCATCTCGATTTTTTTCACACGCAACTCCGCTTGATTGAGGGCATCTTTTGCCTGCTTCACCGCGGCTTCATCAGATGCCAGTTTGGTTTTCGCTCGCGCCTCCTCCTGCGGAAGTTTCGCCAGATCCTTGGCCAAATTTAACAAACGTTTGTCCCTGTCCTGTAAAATCAGCAATCCACGTATCTCTTCCAACATGGTTGTTTTCTAGCTGCCAAGATTCCACTCCGCAAGCACGGCTTGGGGGTAATGGAAGAAATCATCACAACCAGCCAAACCCTACCCCATCCGTTTGATTCCTAACGGATTCGCGTCTTGCAGCTCGGCTGGCAAGGCGGCGTCCGGGAAACTCTGCCAAGCGACGGCACGGCAGAAACGGAAGATTGCCATAGTGCCAACGGAAGTGCTGCGTCCGTCCGAGGTCGCAGGGAAAGGTCCACCGTGAACCATACTGGAGCAGACTTCCACACCGGTTGGGTAGCCGTTGAAAATCAAGCGACCCGCACGCTGTTGAAGGCCATGAACCAGGTTCGCGTATTGGGCGAGTTCCTCCGGTGTTCCGTGGATACTCGCGGTGAGCTGTCCTTCGAGCTTGGCGATCGCGGCTTCGATTTGGGCGATGCTGCCACGAACAATGAGAGATGCAGGGCCGAACATTTCCGCCTGCAAGTGCTCGTTTTTCAGGAAGTCTTCGATCGATGCGGTAAACACCGCAGGCGCGCATTGGCCGTGGGCTTTGTCTGCGGAGCTACGAGCGAGAACACTCACGCCGGGAATGTTAGAAAGCGATTCCGTGGCATCGGCAAAAGCCTTGCAGATGGCTGCATTGAGCATGGTGGCGGGAGAACCGGCCTCAACCAAGCTCTTCAATTTCGACAGAAATTCATCGCCGTGACCTTCTGGCAAGAAGACCAGCCCCGGATTGGTGCAGAATTGGCCTGCACCGAGAGTGAGCGAACCATAGTAGGCTTCAGCGATGGCGGTTTCACCTTTGGCGAGTGCTCCAGGAAGGAAAACGATGGGATTGATGGAGCTCATTTCCGCGTAGACCGGAATCGGCTGTGGACGCTTCGCAGCGGTTTCCATAAGCGCGGTTCCTGCGGCACGCGAGCCGGTGAAACCGACCGCTTGGATGACCGGATGTTTGACAACGGCTTGACCGACCGTGCGACCTCCACCGTAGAGCACCGAGAAAACGCCCTCCGGCATACCGCATTCCCGGGCGGCTGCGATGACCGCGTTAGCAACGATTTCCGCGCAACCGGGATGGGAAGAATGGGCAATCACGACCACAGGACAACCTGCGGCGAGCGCGGATGCGCTGTCACCACCGGCAACCGAGAACGCGAGTGGGAAATTGCTAGCGCAGAAAACGGCAACCGGGCCGAGCGGACGGAGCATCGAGCGAAGGTCAACTTTCGGGATCGGTTGGCGATCGGGTTGCGCGCGTTCGATGCGGGCATCGACCCATGAACCTTCTTCCAAAAGAGCTGCAAACATCCGTAGTTGACCGACCGTTCTGCCGGTTTCACCGCGCATGCGGGCTTCGGGAAGTGCGGTTTCCTGAGGACCACGGATCACGATGTCCTCGACGACGGCTTCAATCTTATCGGCGATTTTACGCAGGAATGCCGCGCGGGTTTTCCCCGGCAGGTTTGAGTAAACCGGAAATGCGGCTGCGGCGAGTGCCATCGCTTTTTCGACTTCCGCAGGTGTTGCTGCGAGATAGACAGGAGCGAGTTTTTCTCCTGTGGCGGGATTCACACCTTGACCGCAAGGTTCGGTGCCGGTGGATCGGGAAAAACCAATAAACGAAGTTCCGGTAAGCGTGGTGATCATGATGAGTAGATGAAATTTAGAGTTGGACGCGGCGAAGTGCACATCCTTTGGACGCAAACAAAGCACGCCAATCCGGGCTTGGGGTCAAGACCTGAGCGGCGTTTTTGCCGGAAAATCAACCCAGTTGGCCGAGGATGTCGTGAAATTCCAGACCATGCGCTTCAGCCACCGGCTTGCAGGTCACTTTTCCGGCATGAATGTTGATTCCGCTCAAAAGCTCGCGGCGGCGGGTGCATGCCGCAGCAACGCCGTTTTCCGCAATCAAATACGTCCAGGCATGAGTGACGTTGTTGAGTGCCTGAGTCGCGGTGCGGGAATACGCACCTGGCATGTTTGCGACACAGTAATGAAGCACCCCTTCTTCGACAAAGGTCGGGTTTTCATGGGTCGTGGCGCGACTCGTCACCGCGCATCCGCCCTGATCCACCGCGATGTCCACGAACACGCTGCCGGGATTCATCATGCGGAGCATTTCACGAGTGACCAGTTTGGGTGCTTTCGCTCCTGGAACCAAAACCGCGCCGATCAACAAATCCACACGCGGCAGAAGTTCCGCCAAATTGGCTTCGCTGGAATACACCGTGTGCGCACCGGCCATGGTGATATCGAGAAAACGCATGCGTTCGAAATCCACTTCCAAAATCGTCACGTCCGCACCGATCCCTGTTGCCACCCTTGCGGCGTTCACTCCGGCGGTTCCGCCACCGATCACCACCACCCTGCCGGGAGCGACACCGGGAACACCTCCCAGCAAGCAACCGCGACCTCCACGATGTTTTGCCAAGTGATACGAGCCAACAATCGCGGACATGCGCCCGGCGATTTCGCTCATCGGTTCCAACAAAGGCAAACGGCGGTTCACCTCGATCGTTTCATAAGCAATCGCCGTGCATCCGGTGGCCATCAGGCTCTCGGTCAGACCCTTGTCAGCCGCGAGATGCAGGTAGGTGAAAAGCGTGTGATGCGGTTTGAGCATCGCCACTTCAACCGGCTGCGGTTCTTTGACTTTCACGATCAGTTCGGAACCCTCGAAAACACTTTTCGCATCAGCCACCAGTTCGGCTCCCGCAGCGAGATATTGCTCGTCGGTATAACTCGCACCAACTCCGGCTCCACGCTCAACCAAAACGCGATGCCCGCGTTTGACCAGATCGGCGACCGATCCCGGAATCATGCTTACACGGTTCTCCTGTGCCTTGATTTCCCTCGGTATTCCGATGTTCATGGTTTTCATTATTTGATGCCTTGCAATGATTTCAAAATCGATTTCTGGACTGCGGGCTCACCGATATTTCCCAGGTGTCCTCCCTCAGGGAAAAGCGTCAAGCGCGAAGCGGGGAAGGTCGATCTCAACCAAGCCATGTCATTCGGCTGAAGCAGGAAATCGTTTTCGTTGGTGATCACATGGATTTTTGACTGAGAGCGCAGTTTGTTTCCCTGGGATTTGAGATTCACATCTCTTTCTAGCTGATCGGCTGTGACGCCTTTTTTCTGGTAATAAGGAATGGCGAATCTCTCGAAGTAATCGTTGAAAGAGTAGCCGAGAATTTCGTCGTAAACCGGCTCCCTGCGCCAGTTGGAAATCGGGGTCTGTAGCACACCGAGGTTCTCCCTGGATTGGCTGTCGAAGATGATGTCGCGGAGACCAACACGGAAAGCGAGGCCGATCAGGTATTTCGATTCATCACCATCGAACACCACCGGTTGGCTCGGTGCTTTTTTGTTCAACAACATGTAACTGACCTTGTGCATGGTATTGTTGATGCGTTGCTGACGCTCTGCAGCCGGCCATTTCAAGGGTGCGTTTGCATAACTGTCCAACTTTCTGAGTCCGTAGTTCACATCCACCGGCATGTTGACCGCCACATATCGGTCAAAAGTGATGAACTCGGAGCTCGCTTGTTTTTCATTTGCGGCGATTCGCAGGGTCATGAAACCACCCATCGATGTCCCGATCATGGCTCGTTTGGTGAAACGATCCGGATATTTCTTCACCAGCATGCGATCCGTTTCTGAAATTCCCAACCAGAGATCGTGACTGTCCACAGCCGGATAGACCGGGATAGCCGCAGATGATGCCGAGGCCATGAATTCCGGATGAAACACACTTGTCGTGCTCACCACCGAGTAACCGTTCTGATAGAGCAGCTCTGCAAGTCCGAGTGACATGTTCGAGAGACGATGCGAAGTCAGACCGGGGGCGATATAAACCAAAGGCGCGGGACCTGGCTGCAACCACAGGGAACTTTTCATTTTGCGACCCGTAGAAGGAATTTTGACCGAAAGCTCACTCCGCTGGGTTTGGAATTTTTTATCTTTCGGGCCGTATTTCACCGCACCGAAGGTTTGCAAGGTCGGCTTGTCGATCGCCCCCCTCACGGTCAAATCCGGCGTGCCGTCCTTTTTGGCATAACTCCAGATGATTTTCGAAGAGGCATAAGGATCGGAATCCACGATCAACATCCGCTTCGCATCCTCGCTGATGTCGGTCAAACGGTTGTAGGTCGTGACCGGCGAAATCATGTCATACGGCGGGTAGTAGTTGAGCGGCTCGGAAAGTTTATCACCGACCAGTCCCAACGCACTGCGCTCATCGCTGGGTCCGAAAAACGGAAGCATGACATAGTTTTCCGGCGTCCATCCCCAAGTTCCGAAGGTTTGCCCGAAGTTGGCTTCAGATTTCGGAATGTTCCACTTGGTTGCGGGATCGAAAAATCCTGCGACTCCGACCGTGGAGTTGGTCAGAAAACGACGCGTTTCATCCCCCGCTCCGTCCCAGCGGCCTTGCAACATGTGATTCACGACCCGACCCGGGTAAGTGATATTTCGACTGAAATCCTGGATAGATTGACGCGCCCGTGTCGGCACCACCGTGCGATAAACTTTGGCGGTCGGGTGAATCACTCCGACCAACAAGCCTTCGTTGAGTACCCAAACACCGCGATTGATTCGCTCACCGGAATCATTCAGCAAATCAGGAAACGGAGTCACGATTCCAGCGGGGGGATTCGGATTTGTGGCCAGCTGACTCTGATATTTCGCCGAAGAACACGAAACAAAAAAACCGGCTGCCGTCAGCATCAGCAGGGATTTCATCATGTGCTTGGTAGATGGAGGTGTCGGATTGGACATAAGGCTTAGGTAATGACGGGCACCGTAGCGAACTTTTGTCATCCGTAAAGCCCAGTGATGGCATTTTGCATCGATTCGGTTCATGGAAATCCCGATGAACGATAAGCGATGACTATTTGAGGCTATTGAGGTAGGTGAATAAATCGCTAACCTGCTGCTCGGTGAAGCCATCGATCAGCCCTTCCGGCATCAGGGAGCGCTTGGAAATTTCGTGAAACACGATGTTCTTTTTCGGGATCACCATCTCATCTGCGCCGATGCGCCGGATTTTCAGAATTTCATCCGTTTCACCTGCAAAAAAGCCGCTGATGACCTGGTCATCTGCAAGCCTCACATCATGGCGATAGTAGCCGCTCTCGAGTTGTTCGTTCGGCGTGAGGATGTTTCTGAGCAAAGACTCCACACCCATCGCCCCCGCTCCGCTGAGATCGGGTCCGATCGCCAGTCCCTTGCCGTTGACTTGATGGCAGATCAAACAGCTCGCCTCTGCCAACTTCTGACCACGTTGTTTGTCTCCCGTTTTTTTTGCCCATGCATCGAAGCGTCTGAATTTTTCTTCACTCTCTTTCAACTGCTGAGGAGTCAATTCTGACCTGCACGATTTATTCAAGCTCACCACGTTCGGGTGATCCTTGCCCAACACCGCTGTCACTTTCTCCAACGATGTCTCGTCAACCTGGCCGAATTTACCGGCGATCAGAGCCTGAGAAAACAGCTCGGCTTGGTTTTTTTCCGAAGTCATTCCCTCTCTCGCAATCGACCGCAAGGCACCGGACAATTTCGACCATCGTTTTGATAATTCATCGATCACCTGTATTCCGGACAACGAAGCAAAACCCGTGACCGCCTCACGTTTGACCTTGTCATCGGGGTGATCCATCAGGACGAGGCAGTCATCCGTTTTCAGCACTTTCATTTCACGCAGGGTCGCCAAACCCATCGCGAGTTCGACAGGTTTTCTGGATTTTGACAGAGTCCAACTGCGGACCTCATCACCGAGTTCGGAAATTCGGAACTTTCGCGCCAAATGAACCACCAAGCTTTCGTTCGCAGGATTTCTCGAAGTCGCCAACCATGCTTTGCAAGCATCACCGATGGAACTCACAAGCTCGGAATTCGAGGTCACGGATGGATCGACATGCAACATGACACCCAGCACATGTGGTCGGACTTTATCCGAACTCAACCATTTCCTGATGAGCTCCATGACCGGCGGCTGATCCATGTGTTTAGCCAGCAAACTTAACTCCATGGCGTTCAACTGTCGCTCAATCTGCTCGATATGTTTCACCATCATCATCGCGCCCTCCTTGCCATCGATCGACCTTGCTGCGACCAACATGGCCTCGGCTGGCAGAGTCATTTCCGCCATCATCTTTCGGGTCGCTTCCGTATGCTGAGACATTGCCCAGCGAGTCAGGTATCTCTCGAATTCCCTGTCGTAAACTTCACGCCCGTCACCTTGCAGCGGCTCTTTCGCAAAACCCGCAGCCAGCGCTACCATCGCCGGTGTCGCTTCACGATGCAACCGAATCGAATTGATCACCATGGCACGAACCCGGAAATGCGGATCGTCTCGCAAAGCCTCCATGACCTGCAGGAAATCCTTCTCCTGAAGTGAGGTCTCACCCGCGATGCGAGCGGCTTCGTGACGAAAAGTCGCCTGCGGAGATTTCGACAAACCCAGCAACAAGGCAGTATCCACCGCTTTGAGCCCTTCCAACGCCCACAACGCTCCCAAGCGTCTCGCATCGGATGCCATGGAGTCATCCAGAATCTTTTTCAAATCCGGCACCAACTCCGTTTCATTTCGATCCACAATCTCATTCCAAGCCATCGCCGCCGTGCGGGCATTCGGTCCGCCGAGATGTTCTAACAATTTCTGTCCATCGAGCTTCGCCAGATCCACACGTGGCACGACCGCTTGATCCTTGTGACGAATTCTCCAGATCCTGCCGCTGGTTTTATCCCGATCCGGATGTGCTCTCGCCACCTCGTTATGGGAAATGATTTTGTTATACCAATCGACCACATACAAGCATCCGTCCGGACCGAAGTGGGCGGCGATGGGGCGGAAGTTCTTGTCATCCGACAACATGAAATCCGGGCCTTTTTCGTAGCTCGGATGACCTTTCGCATCGCGGATCATGGTCACGATCTGGATTTTCGAGGTGATCGGATTCGGAATATAAAACACCTCTTTCCCGGGAAAATCCTTCGCGAATGGTGTGCCCTCATCTTCAGCAAGCGCAAGTCCGCTCAAGCCGGTTCCTCCCATCTGGCTACCCTTCAACGATGGCGGCTGAATCGGCGCGTCGTCACGCATTTTTGGACCGAAGGGTGTCGGGTAATGAGATCCAGTGGCAAACTCCATGACCGGATTTCCTCCGTCATTCGCTTCCTGAATGTATGTCTCACCCGTCCGTGAAATCACCAATCCCCAGATATTGTTAGGGCCTGCGGTTTGAGCTTGGAAAAGCGAACCATCCGGTTTGAACCGACCCAATTTGCAGTTGTTGAACGTCACGCTTTCGAGACCGTCATCAAATTTCAATCCATTTGGCCGACGCACTTCGGAAGAGTTGAACGCTCCCTGGGCGAGATGAATCCAACCGCCGGGCGTACGCTCGAACTGGTGCACAAAGAGATGGGAGTCCTGAATCCCGAATCCTTCCAACACGATTTCAAAACGATCCGCCTTACCATCCTGATTGTCATCCATGTAGCGCCGGATCTGCGTTCCATACTGTGCCAACACGCCATCTTTCAAAGGCAACAAACCCAGCGGAATCGCCAAACCATCCGCAAACACGCGCGGGGTCTGAACCTCCTTCGAATTCGGCTCATCAAAAACCAAAATCCGATCCCTGCCACCCTTTGCATAAAGAGCCTCGGCAGCAGCCTTGTTTTCATTCGCATCCATCGGATACTCCACCGCCGTCATGGTCCACATTTTCCCATGCCTATCCCACACCACCGTGATCGGTTTGTTCGTTCCCTCTTGCTCGGATGAAACCAACTCCGCCACAAAACCCTCGGGCAAACGAAACGATTGCAATTGCTGCTCAGGCGTCAAAATACCCGATGTTGGAGCCTGAGGCTGGATCTTCGCTTCCGTATCCCATTTCGCCGAACCCGGTGTTGGAGCCAATTCCTTGATTTGCACATCCTTGATCTGGATCAAAAACTTTCCTCCGCTGTGCGCCTGCAATCCCAAAAATCCATCCGCAGGAATGGTCGCATCCTTTTCCGTGTAGTCCGTGACCTGCACCCCGTTGATCCAA
>CBFGOP010000071.1:0-11303 GCA_965650415.1 uncultured Prosthecobacter sp.
ACAGGGAGATCGGAATCGATCACTTCGGATTGGAAATTCGCTTCGGTAAGGTTGAGTGCCATGCGAGGAACTTGAAACCCAAAGTGAAATTCGTCAAGGGTGTGAAATTAAAAAACAGGAGGCGTATCTGGCAGGTTTGCGCCAGCCCATGCAAAATAAGCCACACCAGCGGCAGCTAAAGCGTTAAGAATTCCTAGGATCATAGTGGGTTTGGTTTTTACGGTTAAACTTCTTCGAGGATGGCCATGTAGTCTCCCTGAACATCAGAGTCTTTGGCGTTGATCCAGACACCAGCCAGAGAGAATTGCAGGCCAAGAACGACACAGGCAGCGAGAAATGCGACGATCGAGAGGATGTTAGTAAAACCTTTTGCTCCCGATTCATCCTCTTCGGAAGCGACGGCAGAGAGTGTGGCACTGCGAGCCGTTGTGGCTGTGGCACCCGGATCGAGCGGCATTGTTGCCGATCCGATGGGTGAGAGTGGTTTGGTTGCTGGATTGAGCGCGACAGTTGCCTTTGGAAGGGCGACCGTTCCGGCTCCTGCTGATCCGAGAGGAATGGTTGGGCTTGGTGCGCCAGGAAGAGGAGCATTCGCTGTCTTCAGAGCGATGGTTGGTGCTCCAACAGGTGCATTGGTTGTCGCCAGTTTGATGGTTGGGGTGCCGGTGGGCACAGGAGCCCCAAGGGGTTTTGTTGCCGATGCGATTGGAACAAGCGGCTTGGTAGCAGTGCCTGATGGCGTTGGTGGCGTGGCCCCGCCGCCAAGTGGAGTTGCAAGAGGAATGGTCGGTGCACCAGTCGGAACGATGGGTTTGGTAGCAGCTGGCGGGGTAGGAGCAAGCGGTTTGGTTGCGGAAGCCGATGCCAGAGGGATGGTTGGAGCGCCCATTGCAACGGTGGGTTTGCTGGCTACGACAGGAGTCGGAGCAGGAGTGGTTGGAGCCAGAGGCTTGGGCGCGGCGCTGGCTGTTGCTGTGCCGGATGCACCAGCCATTTTGAGAGGAATAACGGGTTCGGGAGCTTTTGCAGTCAGAGCCTGTGCGGAAGTGCCTGGAGAGATTTCGGTCACAACTGGAATCACAGGTTTTGGAGCGGCCGCAGGGACCAATCTGACAGGGCTATTCGCGTCGGCAGAAGGCAATGCGGCGGAAGGAACAGCTGGAGGCGCATCTGAGGCCTTGAGCGTTACGCGGACTGTCTCTTTTTTGAGGGTCACGCTTGAAGTATGCTCAGATGGAGGAGTGTTTTCGTTCATGTAAAATACCGTGGTTTTTGTATCAGAGGAAAAAAGCAATTCGACCCTTGGCTGTCAAACATCCATGCATGAAAGTGGGGGTTTTCTTCAGGAAAAGATGAAATTTCAGAGAAAAAGACGTTCATACACCCAATAAAGCCCTGCCAAACCGATCAGAAGGGAGCCGATTTTTTGCACCCCGGACGTCCATTTTTTCAAAGGGATCAGCGCGATGAAGGCGGCAATGAGGAGGCTGATTTGTGCGAGTTCGATACCGATGTTGAAGGAAACCAAGGGCAAGACGAGCTGCTCAGGGGTCAGGTTTTTGATTTTTTCTCCCAAAACCGAGGCGAAACCCAGGCCGTGGAGGAGGCCTAGAGCGAAGACGAGGTAAAGCCGGGAAGGTTTGAGTTTTTTGACGATCAGATTTTCAAAGCCAATCCATGCGATGCTGGCTGCAATCAGAACTTCGACCAACAAGCCGGGGAGCTGGATGATCGAAAACGTTGCGAGGGTGAGCGTGATCGAGTGGGCGAGGGTGAAAAGCAGGGATTGGCCCAAAAGCGGTTTCCAGCGCGGAGCCAACAGGAATAGTCCGAGGATGAATAGAATGTGGTCAGGACCCAAGGGGATCACGTGCCTGAAACCGGAAACGATCCAGCTTTGCGCTTGGCTAATGCGGGATGGAAGAGTTTGGGTGGATCTGGAAGATTCGGAGTCTTTTTTTGCGGGAGCTTTGATTTCTAACAGAGGTTGCGACATTCCGGTAAAAACGCTGAGAAGATCCATCTGTTCGCCGCGAACGATCATGATGATCAGCTCGGAACTGAGATTGTCCTTCCAGAAGACCTCCAATTTCCCCGGCCCGGGTTGGGGTTGTGCGCGGATGACCGCATTCATCAGCGCCCAGCCTCCGGTCTCTTCCGGGAGGACGAGCGGTTGTTTTTCAAAATCCGGAAACTCAATGCTCCAATTCAGGGTTTTGCCGTTGAATTTCAGTTCCAGAAGCTGGCGCATCATGCGTTCCGTTTGTTCGGTGTAACGGGCGTGCTGTGCTTTGGATTGCGCCATGACATCGAGGCGCATCAGCGGCAGCGCATCGGTTACACCTCGCACTTCGGGGAGCATGTAGGAAATGTCGAGCAAGCCTTTGAGAATCCAGGCATCGCTGGTTTGCTGGAACTCCAGTTCAACGGAGTCGACCTGATGGGCGCTGGCAACTTGGAAACCTGCTAGACAGATGCACGCGAAAACGAGCGTGCGGAGGGATTTGAAGGAAGGCATGGAGGTATGATGAATCACAGCGTGAATTCACCATCGTCATCGACGCCGTGCCAGCCCAATTTGCCGAAGGCGCGGAAAATCGATTGGACGAGTTCGCCGCTTTCTTCGCCTTCAGCATGTTCGATGGTGGCGGAAGACGAGAGGCCGCGATTGGATTCGATGCTGATGACGGAGTTGTAACCCTCAAGATAAATCCAGTCGCCCCAAGCCTTCGATTCGAGGCGGGGTTCGAGGTGTTGTTTTTTCAGTGCATCTAACACTTCCTTGATCGTGGATGGCGCGGATGATTCGGGAAGTTGAAGAAGAGTTTCCATAAAAGAGAATGATCGAACCGGATCTTAGGGGAAAGACGGAGAGAGGTCTACAAGGAAGTGAGGCTTGACACTTTTATGCGGATCATTCCGGAAACGTCACACAAATGGCTTCTATGTCGCGGATAAAACGCTCATGTTCGCGCCGATGCTGAATGATCCCTGGATGCTTTCGATTGCGCTGATCGCTGCAATCTGCATCGGCTTGTCCAAGGCAGGTTTCAGCGGAATATCGATGGTCTCGGTGGTTTTGTTGGCGGATGTATATGGAGCGAAAGCCTCGGTGGGGCTCGCGTTGCCGTTGTTGATTGCCGCGGATCTGATGGCCTATCCCGCTTTCATCAAGCATGGCTCGTGGAAGCCCGTGTGGAAATTGTTGCCTGCGGCATGTCTGGGTTTGCTGATGGGTTGGTGGTTGCTGGGTGAAATCGATGACACGGTGGCGCGACGCGTGATCGGAGCTTGTGTGTTGTTCATGGTTGCGGTGCAGGCGCTGAGGAAATGGAGGGGAGCGTGGTTCGATGCGATGGCGGATTCTCGCTCTTTCGGGATTTCCGCGGGCGTCATGGGAGGCTTCGCTACCATGTTGGCAAACGCTGCAGGGCCGGTGATCCAGCTGTATCTGCTGACACGCCGAATTCCGAAGATGGAGCTGATTGGTATCGGCACCCGTTTTTTCCTGCTGATCAACCTCATCAAAATTCCGCTCAATGCCAAACTTGCGCTGATCACTGAGGCGAGTTTGTGGGAGAATGCGAAACTGCTGCCCGGAGTCGTTGTGGGAATTGTTGCGGGGCGCTGGCTGATTGGTAAGGTTCCGCAAGCTGCTTTCGAGTGGATCATCGTCGGATTTTCCCTCGTGGCTGCCGCGCGTCTGTTGTGGATTTAGTTGGAACTGAAGGCAGGATTGCCGATAAAGCGCGCGACATGGGTTCCATTACATCGGAAATTTCATCGTATTGGGAAACGCTGTGGGTGTTGCTTGAAACTCCGTTTTCCCACAGCAAACTGATCTGGGGAATCGTGCCTTTGTATTTCGGTTGGCTGATGAATGAGCTGACCAGTGATAAAAAATCGTTCAACACCGCGATCCAGAGCGGCTTTTCGTTTCTATGGGCTGGGCTTCATTGGAGTCAGATCTATTTTCAAAAAGGAGGGCTGTCGCTGGTTTTCAATAACGGGCTGCCTACGATCAATATCCTCGTAACCTTGTTGGTACTGTTGATCGGTGCGACCGCATTTCTCAGTGGAATTCGGAAACGCTATCCGAAATATTGTTCGTTTCTGGGACACGCGCGTTTTGCCAACTATTTCATGATCACGATTTTTGCGATGCAATCGAACCACCTGGTATGGACATGGGATCGATTGATCGCGATCGTAGTGTTTTCGGTTCCGGCATGGATTTTCGTTCATTTCGTGTTCAAACCCATTCGCGGCAGATAAAGCCCATTCAACCCGCCCGTAGCATATTCCCATGAAAATCCGAATTCCAGTCATCACCCTGCTTGCCAGTTTCTCGTTTGCCGTCGCCGCGGAGCGTCCGAATTTTATTTTCTTCATTACGGATGACATCTCATTCGATGACATCGGCCCTTACGGAAACAAATTTGTGAAAACCCCGAATCTGGACAGGATGGCGAAGGAAGGACTGGTGTTTGATCGCGCCTATCTAACAACCAGTAGCTGCAGTCCGAGCCGTTGCAGCATGATCACGGGTCGCTATCCTCATAACACCGGAGCACCCGAGTTGCACATGACTTTGCCGGAAGATCAGGTCACTTTTGTCCAGCAACTGAAGGAGGCGGGTTATCACACGATTCTTTCCGGAAAAAACCATATGAATGAAAAGCGTTCCGATGCGCTGGGTTTTTCGCAGGTTTCTCGTGGCAAGGGGCCTTCGGCGAGCGAAGACTACGTGGAGCTCATCCAAAATCGCCCGAAAGATCAGCCTTTTTTCGCATGGTTTGGATCGAATGACGCCCATCGAAATTGGGATCTGGGAAGCGACACCGTGACCTATGATCCTGCTGAAATCGAAGTACCGCCCTACATGGTCGATGGTCCCGAGACCCGCAAGGATCTGGCGGCTTATTACGGCGAGGTCAGTCGCAGCGATCTCTACATCGGCAAGTTGATGGCGGCTCTGGAGCAAGAGGGCATCGCGAAAAACACTTATCTGATTTACTGCACCGATAACGGACGTCCGTTTCCCCGCTGCAAAACACGCATGTATGACAGCGGTTCCAAAACTCCGCTCCTCATCTGGAGCCCCGGCAATATCCAACCCGCGCGTACCGAATCCCTCGCCAGCACGATCGATTTCGCGCCAACTTTTCTTGAGCTCGCAGGGGTCAAGCCGAGCCCTACGATTCAGGGAGTTAGCTTAGCACCGATTCTCAAGGATTCCAAAGCGGTGGTTCGTGATGTGGCTTTCACCGAACGCAACTGGCATGTCTATTCCGCGCATGAGCGTGCGGTTCGTCATGGAAACTGGTTATACATCAAAAACGCTTTTCCGGAATTCGCTGCGCTCAGTGTCGAGAGCGATCCGAATGCTTATCCCGCAGCGATTGAATATTGGGAATATCAAAGGGCAGGCAAGTTGTCGCCATCACAAATGGATGTGCAGCTCGCTCCACGTCCGAGCGTGGAGCTATACCGCACGGATACGGATCCGCACCAATTCACCAATCTCGCAGGACAGGTGGAGCATGCGGAAATCGAGAAAAAATTGTCCAAAGTATTGGGCGCGTGGAGCGAGCAAACCGGAGATACCGTGCCGGAGAGTCCGACGCCGACCCGCAAAAAGGGAGGTCCGCAACAAGGCATCCGCAGTGAAATTCCCGGCCAGTCCAAACAAGCAGAGCGCATTCATAATCGCGGCCCCGTTTTCATAGATGCCCCATGAAAACCGGACATCGCGAATAAAAACCCGGCGATTTTCGAAAAAATAAAAAAATCCTCGTTTTGGCTCCGCTCTAAAGTTTGTAAGCGACCGAAATCCAAGCCCGATAAAGGTGAAGATCCGGTTGTGAGTTGAGAAATCGTCATCAAATCCAAATTCTTCATCTCATGAAAATCGTTAAAAAAAGCAAAACCGGAGAGTCACGTGAAGTGCTGCTCAGAGAATATTTTATCAATGCTTCGCTGATCGCCCTCTTGAAGCGGGTTGGCCAGGAAGCTGCCAAGTTGGCTCCCACCCAGTCGAAAGCCGCGGTTCTAGCGCGGGTAAAACGTTAATTTTTTGTTCATGTTGTTGGTGTAATGTGGATGCGGGGATCGCGCTTGGTCGGGAGTCTTCAGTTGCTGAAAGGGTCATTCTTTTCGAATCAAATTTTGCAAGTTTACTGAAGGCTCCCGTCGGATCACGAAACCCTCATCCATCTATCAAAAAAAGCGGGTCACCCCCGCTTTTTTTGTGACCTGAGAATCTCACGCAAACTGTGGATTTTTCTTATCGCCGAGAACCGAACTCATGTTACTAGTGTCCAATGAGCAGAAAGAAAATTTGTCCGGATTGTCCGGAAATTACCGATGAGCATCAGATTACCGAAGAGGAGATTCGTCAGCAGCGGGTTTATGAATTGGAGTTGGAAGAGCGCTCGTGGTTGGCTGGACCGCGTTCAAGGTTTCACGATCTTTGCTCGTTGTTCCGTGTGAGTCTGGATTTCATCCGCGCTTATCGGATTTTGCATTTCGTCGGACCGTGCGTCACCATTTTCGGTTCTGCCCGCACCAAACCGGGAACGCAATGGTATGAATTGGCGCGTCAAATGGGTGCGGCTTGCAGCGAACTGGGTTTCACAGTCGTGACCGGTGGCGGGCCCGGCATCATGCAAGCCGGAAACCAGGGCGCTTTTGAGGCCGGTGGGCGTTCGATCGGGGTCAACATCATGCTTCCCTTCGAGCAGGAGGTGAATCCCTATGTCCACCGCTCGGTGACCATGCGTTACTTCTTCACTCGCAAGACCATGTTGGTGAAATACTCCTACGCCTTCATCGTCATGCCGGGTGGAGCCGGAACCATGGATGAAATGTTTGAAACCATGACCTTGATCCAGACCGGCAAGCTCAACAACTTCCCTATCGTCCTCATGGGCAAGGATTTCTGGCAGCCGCTGATGGATTTCGTCTACAAAATGGCGGACGAAGGGATGATCAGTCCGGAGGATCCGGAATTGATTTTTTTCACCGATAGTGTGGAGGAAGCCAAAGCCCACTTGCAGAGACACGCAGTGAGGCAGTTCGGTTTACGCAGGAAAAAAGCTCCCAAGCCGATACCTGCACTTGGTGAGAAGGGCATCGCTTGATCACGCTCAAGCCTTGGGCAGGAAGAAGCCGCGTTGTTTTTCCGAGATCGGCATGCCGAGTTTCTCCATGACTTCGAGCATGTCTTCCCAGAGCGCGCGTTTGACTTGATTTGAACCGCCACTTTGGAGCAGGTAGCTCGGATGATAGGTCACTCGGGTCGGAATTCCTGCAAGGCTGTGCCATTTGCCACGCATTCCGCCGACAGCCCCCTCCAGATTCAACAGTCCCTCAGCTGCGGTGCCTCCGAGCGCGATGATGATTTCCGGTTGGACTACCGAAATTTCCGCCTGCACCAGAGGCAAACACGATGCCATTTCGTTTTGGCTGGGTTTGCGGTTGTTGGTGGTCTGACCTGCAATTGCGGGACGGAACTTCACCAAGTTGGAAATATAAACCTCCTCGCGTGCGATACCCATCGCCTTGAGGATATCGTTGAGCTTTTGTCCTGCGGGTCCGACAAAGGGTTGACCCTCCTTTTCCTCGTTGTAGCCGGGAGCTTCACCGACCAACATGATCCGCGCATCGGGATTGCCCGTGGCAAAAACCATCGTGTCGCGCAGAGTCCCGAGTGATCGGGCTGGTGCCCAGTTTGCGGCTTGGCGTTGGATACTGGCCAGTTTCGAGGTCTTGTCCGAACCCTCAATCACCAGCTCAGTGACTTGCAAAACCGGTGCCGTGGCGCCGGGGGTAGATGTAGGACTTACTCGAACTTCCGCCGGTTTTTTCGCACGAATGTATAACTCCCGCAGGCCGTCGCGTGCCTCATCATCGAGAAACACATGGCTTTTGCCACGGTCCTGCTCAGACTGGAGGAATTCGATTACTGCATCAACGGGACGAGTCACAGGCAAGTGGTATGATTTTCCCGGTCTCGAATCAACTCCCGGCTCATGTTTTCTGATTTTCAATCTTGCCGCTGCGAAAAGGAATCCATAGACCCTACGCATGTCCTACTTTCCTGACATCCCGAAAATTCAATATGAAGGCTCGAAATCGAAAAACCCTTTCGCTTTCAAGCAATACAATCCCGACGAAGTCGTTGCCGGGAAAACCATGAAAGACCATTGCCGGTTCGCGGCTGCTTACTGGCACGTCATGCGCAACGGTCTCTCCGACCCTTTCGGAGGCCCGACCGCGCTCATGCCCTGGGACGATCAGAGCGATTCCATTTCCAACGCCCTCAAGCGCGCCGATGTCTTCTTCGAGTTCCTCGATAAAATCGGCATCGATTACTACTGCTGGCACGACCGCGACATCGCCCCCGAACTCGGCGACCTCGCGAAATCCAACGCAGCCCTCGAAAAAGTCACCGACCACTTGCTCGGTCTCCAAAAAGCCACCGGCAAAAAACTCCTCTGGGGCACCGCTTGCTTGTTCTCCCACCCACGCTACGCCCAAGGCGCCGGCACTTCGCCGAACGCCGATGTATTCGCCTACGGCGCAGCTCAAGTCAAAGCAGCCATGGACGGCACGCTGAAACTCGGCGGCGAAGGCTACACCTTCTGGGGTGGTCGCGAAGGTTACTCCACCCTTCTCAACACCGACATGAAACGCGAGCTCGATAACCTCGCCAACCTCCTTCACCTCGCTGTGGATTACGCGAAAAAAATCGGCTTCAAAGGCCAGTTTTACATCGAGCCAAAACCACGCGAACCCTCGACCCACCAATACGATTCCGACTCCGCCGCGTGCCTCAACTTCCTCCGTCAGTATGGTCTCATGGATCATTTCAAACTGAACCTGGAAACCAACCACGCCACCCTCGCCGGCCACACCATGCTTCACGAAATGACCGTCGCCATCGATGCGAACGCGCTCGGTTCCGTGGACGCCAACCAAGGTGACGAGCTCATCGGCTGGGACACCGACCAATTCCCAACCGACATCTATCTCACCACCGAGATCATGTTGAAAGTTTTGGAAATGGGCGGCTTCACCACCGGCGGTTTGAACTTCGATGCGAAACGCCGTCGCGAATCCCACGAACCTTCCGATCTCTTCCACGCCCACATCGGCGGTATGGACGCCTTCGCCCGCGGCCTCAAAATCGCCGCAGCCATCCGCGAAGACGGCAGGCTCCAGGAATTCGTCAACAACCGCTACAAATCCTGGACCACAGGCATCGGTGCAAAAATTTCCAACAAGCAAATCAGCTTGGAAGAAGTCAGCGCCTACGCCCTTGCGAACGGCGAGCCGACCCTCGACTCCGGCCGCCAGGAAATGTTGGAGAATCTGGTGAACGAATTCATCTGATCACAATCATCATTCAAAAGGGCGCGGACTCACCTCCGCGCCTTTTTTGTTTGGATGTATACACGGGGAAAAGCACTCAAACGCTTGATTTAAAAAATGAGGCGTAAGAAATACTACCTCTCAGTGCAAACGCTCGGATTTTCTCACCGACGGCAAAGGCGCAACTCGCAGCTGGACATACGATGCCCGTAACCTCAGCATCACCAAAACCATGCCGGATGCCGGTGATACGGTTTCCTACAGCTACGATGCCCTCCAACGCCTCAAAGTGAAAACCCAACAGGACAGCTCGACGATTACCATGATCTACGACCTCGCAGGTCGGATGATCGAGAGGCAATACGGAGAGCCGGACTCCAGTCCGGCTGCCCCTGACACCTTCACCTACGATGGCGCCTCCCGTTTGCTCAGCGCCACCAAAGGCCGCCATGCCATCACCACCACCCGCACCTACGCGGCAGACGGCGCACAGTTGACCGAAACCCAGACCCTCGATGGCCGCACCTACACCTTGCAGCGCACTTACGATGCGGACAACCAAGTGATCAGCCAGACCTTTGCCGACGGCAAAGTCATGACCTGGACCCACGATGAACGCCACCTCGTCACCTCAGCAACCTACGACGGCAAACTCGTGCTCAACCAAATCCACGATGCCGCAGGCCGCCTAACCGAGCAAAGCTTCGGAAACAACCTCATCCGCAACATCGCGTTTGGCCGTCAGGACAACATGCGCACCTCAGACCTGGTTCGCGAGGGCAACGTGGCAATGGAGGAGCTGACCTTCGCCTACACCTACTCGGTCGATAAAAACGTTCTCTCCGAAACCCAAGTTGCCGGAAACCTCAGAAAGCTCTCCTTCACCGCTGCTTACGATGCTGGCAACCGTGTCACCTCCTACAACCGTCAGGACAGCTATATCGGCGCGCGCGAAACCCAGAGTTGGAACTACGATGACGCCGGAAACTGGAACTCCACCACCATCGATGGCACGACCCAGAACCGCACCCATAGCGCGAGCGATGAAATCAACAGCATTGCGGGCGATAACCTCACCCACGACGCAAAAGGCAACCTCCTCACCGACAGCCGCGGCAACACCTACACCTGGGACATCGACAACCGCATCGTCAAAGCCGAGGGCAGCTACACCGACATCGAATACCGTTACGATGCCCTGGGTAGAAGAATCGTGCGCAAGCAAGGCACGGAAAAAGAAGCCCTGCTCTGGTGGGGAAACACCGAGCAATCGGAACACAAGCACCAAGCCGGACAAGAAACCATCCAGAACGACCTGCAAGCCAACCCCAGCGAGCAAGCCCTTAACACCATCTTCGCCCGTGCTTTGGAAGGCAGCAAATTCGAGATCGAGTATTTCCACAAAAACTACCTCGACCACGTCATGGCTGTGACCAACGACAATGGCAACATCATCGAGCAATACCGCTACACTGCCTTCGGTGAGCCGGAAATCTACACCCCAACCGGAAGCCACCTAACCACCACAGCGATTGATAACGACATCCTCTGGAACGTGAGAAGATACGAATCAGCCACAGGCTTGTATATGTATCTCTACCGCGACTACGACGCAGCAACTGGCAGATGGCCATCTAGAGATCCGATTGGGGAAGAGGGGGGAGTGAACCTTTATGGGTTTGTCAATAATGATGGAGTGAATAACTGGGATAAACTGGGTCAAAAGTGTTGCTGGTCGTGTATGACGCTAACGCTTCCAGTCTGGTTGAATTCAATTAATTATCCTTATGGTCGTAATAACGATAAATACGGAGAAATCGTTTACTGGGGCCAATATAACATATGTGCTGAATCAGGTGACGGATGTGATGGACGATTTCATTTTGTTGAATTCAACGGCTTTGGCACTTTTCAAATTCCGATAATAT
>CBFGOP010000072.1:0-11278 GCA_965650415.1 uncultured Prosthecobacter sp.
AGCCTTCTTCGCTAACACGCCCATGTATCTCAACAGCATCAGCACCGCTCAGGCGACTCACCCCTTCACCCAGTTGCAAACATGGGACACCCTTCAGAATCATCCTGAAATCGATCAACTTCAGCCGCGTTCGTTGGCGATTTTGGAAAAAATCCTCACCCACACGAATTCCGGCATTCACACCCGCCAGTTCAGCTCGGATGATTTGCAGTCGGTCTTCGCAAGAGACGCTCAAGCCCTCAATCATTCCTTTGAAAAACACGCGCCCGAGCTCGCAAGCCAGGCTCTGACCAAAGCCATCCAACAAGCCGGACTCGCACCCGATCAAATCGATGCCCTGTTTCTCTGCACCTGCACCGGCTATCTTTGCCCAGGGCCATCGAGCTATGTTGCGGAAATCGTCGGCCTACGTTCCGACACCTACCTCGCGGATCTGGTCGGACTGGGATGCGGTGCCGCCGTTCCCACACTCCGCGCCGCTCACGGTTACCTTGCAGCAAATCCCGCCCATCGGGTTGCTGTAGTCGCCGTGGAAATTTCATCAGCAGCCTTCTACATCGACAACGATCCAGGGGTTCTGATCTCCCTGTGCTTGTTCGGCGATGGCGCGGCGGCGGCGATTTTAAGCGGACAAGCATCCTCCGAAGCCGATCTGAAATTTCATGACTTCGACACCCACCACGTTCCCGCCGATCGCGAAAAAATCCGTTTCACCAACTCCATGGGGAAACTCAAAAACCAACTTCACCGCACTGTTCCCAGTCTCGCGGCACAGGCGGTTTCCACTCTCTATCAACGCAGAAAATTCGATCCCGAACAAATCCTCGCGCATTCGGGAGGTCGCGATGTGATCGATGCGATCGAGTCCGTCATTCCGGAATACGAACTCACCGAAACCCGCGAAATCCTCAGCCGACACGGCAACCTGTCCAGCCCATCGGTTTTGTTCGCTCTGGAGCAACGTTTGAAAACACATCCGGCAACCCGCTCGCTCTGGCTCACCGCCTTCGGCGCGGGATTCGCCGCCCATTCCTGTCACCTGTCCCGATAAACCCAACGATGCCGCCAACCCCATCCCAACGCCTCGCCCAACAGCAAAAGCCCGACGGGTTTCCTGTGATGAAACAACGCTGGGCGGAACTCGGATTTTTTCACTGGTCCATCTCACCCGATCTCATCGCTCCGCGTTTACCGCAAGGCCTGCATGTCGATACCTTTGATGGAAAAGCCTGGTTGGGGGTCGTCCCCTTTCTCATGCAGCGCATCCGTCCCATCGGACTTCCGCCCCTGCCATGGCTTTCGTGGTTTCATGAACTCAATCTCCGCACTTACGTCCATGACGACGCCGGAACTCCCGGCGTTTGGTTTTTCTCCCTCGATTGCAATCAACCTCTCGCTGTAGAAATCGCGCGTTGCTTTTTCCATCTCCCCTACCAACACGCGAAGATGAGTTCGATAATATCCAAAGATTCCGTGGAGTATTTCAGCCAGAGAAAAAACGATCCATCCGGCATGGTAAAATTTGAATACCCTCGTCCCGTCAACCCGCAACCCGCCGTTTTCGGTTCGCTCGAATGGTTTTTGGTCGAGCGCTACACGCTGTTTTCCACCGATCCAGAAGGTAGAATCTACAGCGGACGCGTTCACCACGAGCCATATCAAATCGAACTCATGACCCATGGGGAGTGTTCGACCCTGCCCTTTTCCTTGAACGGATTTCCTGAACCTGAAAGCCCGCCGGTCTCGATGATTTCCGCAAAATACGTTGATGTGACGGTTTTTCCCCTGAAAGCATTGGGATAATTCTTTGTCCCAAATCCTCGTAATCTGCACAAATCCTGCTACCCATCTGCCAGACCGCTTTCATGACCCAAGAGCAAATCAGACTTTCCCAAGAAGAAAACCGCGCCAAAAACTGGAAACGCTGGGGCCCCTACCTCAGCGAACGCCAATGGGGAACCGTGCGCGAAGACTATTCCGACCACGGAAATTCGTGGGCCGCGTTTTCCCACGATCAAGCCCGCCGTCGTGCCTATCGCTGGGGAGAAGACGGCCTGCAAGGTTGGTCGGATCGCGGTTGCCGCCTGTGTTTCGCACCCGCCCTCTGGAACGGAAAGGATTCCATTCTCAAGGAACGCCTCTTCGGTCTCGGAGGGAATGAAGGCAACCACGGCGAGGACGTGAAGGAATGTTATTACTACCTCGATTCCACACCGACCCATTCCTACACCAAAGCCCTCTACAAATATCCGCAGAACAAATTTCCCTACACAGAAATCCGGGTCGAAAACGAACGGCTCGGTCGCCTTGGCCCCGAGCTCGAGCTCGCCGACATGGGGATTTTCAGAAAAAACGAATATTTCGATATCACGCAGGAAGTTGCCAAGCGCAGTCCTCAGGACATCCTCTGGCGTATCACCATCACCAATCGCGCTTCAACGGCCGCTCCGATCCATCTCCTACCGACCGTATGGTTCAGAAACACCTGGTCATGGGGAATCGATCCCGAGGCACCGATCACCAAACCCTCGATCACTCAAGAAGGCAACACGCTCTTGATCGATCACGAGGGCCTCGGAAAATTCCGATTCCATATCGCCGTGGCCGATACTCCGTCTCGTGCCGTGAACTGGTTGTTTACAGAAAACGAGACCAACTATGAATCGCTAGGAGACTGCAAAAACAACACTCCTTATACCAAGGACGCGTTTCATCGTTACCTGATCCATGAGGAAACCGATGCGGTTTCACCTCACAAAACAGGCACGAAGGCCGCCGCTCACTACTCTTTCCGCATTCCGGCAGGCCAGAGTATCACCGTGATGGCGCGCCTGCATCAACTCGACGAACACAACCATATTTCAGGACTCGACCAGTTCGACTCCACCTTCGATGAGCGAATCCGCGAGTCGGATGATTTCTATGACGAAATCATTCCCGTTGGCATTTCAGATGAGGAACGTTTGATATGCCGCCAAGGCTACGCCGGATTGCTCTGGACCAAACAATTCTACTACTTCGTGGTCGACGACTGGTTGAAAGGTGACAAGGAAATCCCCAACCCACCAACCCATCGACTCACCGGACGCAATCACGACTGGAGACATTTTCACGCCAAAGACATCCTCTCGATGCCGGACAAATGGGAATACCCGTGGTTCGCCGCATGGGATACCGCCTTCCACATGATCCCTTTCTGCGGAGTGGATCCCGGTTTTACCAAACACCAGCTGCTTTTGCTTCTGCGCGAATGGTACATGCACCCCAACGGCCAACTCCCTGCTTACGAATGGAACTTCTCCGACGTCAATCCGCCCGTCCACGCATGGGCTGTGTGGAGAGTTTACAAAATCGCCGATAACAAAGGTGAACGCGACATTCTTTTCCTCGAGAAGGCCTTCCAGAAACTTCTGCTCAATTTCACCTGGTGGGTGAATCGCAAAGATCTCGATGGCCGACACGTTTTCGGTGGCGGTTTCCTCGGTCTCGACAACATCGGGGTCTTTGACCGCTCCCACTCCCTACCCGGCGGCGGCCATCTCCACCAAGCCGACGGTACCGCATGGATGGGATTCTACTGCCTCACCATGCTGTCCATGGCTTTGGAGCTCGCACTGACAAAACCCGCCTACGAGGACATCGCTTCCAAGTTTTTCGAGCACTTCGTCAACATCTCGGATGCCATGAACAGCCTCGACGGCAGCGGCTTGTGGGACAATCAGGACCATTTCTACTACGACCAGCTCATCATCAACCATGAGGCGCCTATCCCCCTTCGCATTCGTTCTCTGGTCGGACTCCTGCCGCTCTGTGCCGTCACCGTTCTCAAACAAAAAACCATTGATGCCCTGCCCGGTTTCCGCAAACGCATGGATTGGTTCCTCGTGAACAAACCGGGTCTGCTGAAATACGTTACCGCAGGACGGGTCCACGGCCAGAAATCCTCAGGTCGGGTTCTGCTCGCCATTCCATCCAAGGAACGCTTGCGCAAAAGCCTCAACTACATGCTCGACCCCAAGGAATTCCTCTCGAATTTCGGAATCCGATCGCTCTCCAAAGCCCATCAGGAAAAACCCTTTATCTTCCACCACGCAGGAACCACCCACCAGGTCCATTACACCCCGGGAGAAGCCACCACCGACATGTTCGGCGGAAACTCCAACTGGCGGGGACCTATCTGGTTTCCGACCAACTTCATCCTCATCGAAGCTCTCGAGCGCTACTACTATTTCTACGGCGACTCCTTCAAAATCGAATACCCCACTGGTTCAGGAAAAGAAGCGACCCTGCGTGAAATCGCCATCGATCTCTGTGACAGACTCATCTCTCTTTTCACCAAGGACAAACACGGCTACCGCCCGTGTTTTGGAAGCAGTGAAGTTTCCAAACGCTACTCGGACGATCCGAACTGGCAGGATCTGCTCTTGTTCCACGAATACTTCCACGGTGAAACCGGAGAGGGCCTTGGAGCCTCGCACCAGACCGGCTGGACCGCGCTTGTCGTCCGCCTCGTTCGCGAGCGACGGGACAAACTCATGGAGGAAAAATTCTGAGGCCTGGCGTTGATTAAGAAATGTGAAAAAACTTTCATTTTTTTCCCAAAATCCGCTTGCCAAGTTCCGCAACCCTCCCCTACCTTGCCGCCCCGTCGCCGAACAAGCGACACACCAAATCCAACGCGCAGGTAGCTCAGTTGGTAGAGCAGTTGGCTTTTAACCAATTGGTCCTGGGTTCGAATCCCAGCCTGCGTACTTTTCCCCACCCGCACCGCCAATACCGCGATGCGTTTTTGTTTTCCACCCCGCCCACCAAACGACAAGCAGGCTGGAATGAATGCGAACCCTACCTGATGATTCCGGAGGAGGAATCATCCACTCTGCATGACCCGAGTGGAACGAGGATAAAACCCCTTGAGCGCAGCGAAATCGGGTTTGACTGCAGATTTCGCTGGTAGCGAAAATTCTCCTCACCCGCGAAGCGCACTTGGCAGGGACGGAGCGGAACGCGTAGTCAATCCCAGCCGTCCCCCGCACAACGGCGAGCTCTGACATTCGGCAGGTTGGCTGAAGACAAACCACGGAATGCACGGATCACACGAAATGGGTAGCGTTTCCCATCACTCCACACTCTAAACAACCTCCCAAGCCGGTCAAAGACCGGCTCTCCTAATTCATCCTCCAAAGTGTGTAATTCAGCACCATCGCGAAACTCACCCACGCGAAATACGGCACCATCAACCACCCTGCTGTTTTCCTGACCCTGAAAAAGACCACCATCGTCACCAAAATCGCCACCCACATCGCGATGATGTCCACCAGCGCCCAACCCGGTTGCTTCGCCCAGAAAAACAGCGGTGTCCAGGCGGCGTTCAACAGCAACTGAACCCCATAAAACCCCAACGCCTTTCCCCAGCCGGACTTTTTCCAAACCAACCAGGCCGCCGTGGCCATCATCAGGTAAAGCACCGTCCAAACCGGCCCGAAAATCCACCCCGGCGGATTCCATGAAGGCTTGTTCAAGGAAGCATACCAATCCCCCGGCGGAGAAAACGCAGCAAAAGATGGCGCGATAAACGTAACGACCATAAATACGATCAAAACCAAGAAATTACGGCTGGATGAGGACACTTGCATGCTGAGACAATCGGCCAGTTTGTGGAAATCTCAATTCTCTAATCGGGCAATTCCTATGGGTTGTTGCCTACCAGCATTTTAATCACTTCATCAGTAGTCAAATGTCGTATACCATAATCTCCTACCATCATGAGTGATCGCCAGATATTCATTCGAGGTCTGGTTTTCCTGATGTCTGTAGAAGTGAATCAATCGCTCATCATTCGCATCAGGTGCATCACCGAAATTAAATCGTGAAGCGGATTCAGATGTCGGATCACTCGTTGACTGAGTAAAACCACCCTTTTCGATGATGTCACGTATCGTCTCTGTGTCAGCTTCAAGATAGATGTGTGTCGTCATGTCAAACCCGCCATACTCGTATGACTCGATCCGGGTGATTTTTTCCGACCATTTCACATCCAAATAACGAAAGAGCATCTGCTTTGGCTGAGATTGCCACCAGCACACAAACCAGACAATCAGCACGATTACTAGAATGACAAGCAAGCCGGGCAGGCATCCGGATTTTGGCTGTTTTTCATTCTCCATGGTTTTCAATTCAAACTCACATTCAAATGAATGAATCCCTGATTCACTCCTAACGGCTAGCTCGCCATTCCCAAACAAAACCGAACACGATGATCATCGCACCAGCGACACCCGAATAAGGCCAAAAACCGTTTTGTTCGGGAAATTTCAAGAAGAGCCCCACAATAAGAGCGATGGCCAGTATGATGCACACCGAGAGCCGCCAGGAAAGAAAGTCTGCAGCGATATTCAACGCCACTTCAAGTAGGGTCAACATGTAGGAATGATTGATTGGCCTTAAAACAGTATGCTTCAACCTTCCCCTTCTTCAACCTCATCATCCGTGACACGAATCTTATCCCAGAACGCTAGGAAGAACAACACGGCGATACCACCAGCCATCATGGCTGGGAATATCCAGTAAGCTTTCCATTGGGCCATCGTGCTTTTCAACAAACCTTCATCCACACCCGCTGGCATGGAGACAGAGAACATCTGCTTGAGTTGCTGAAGGTAACTGACCGATTGATCGCCGCGCAATTCCTTGATCGATGCATCCAAGGGAACATAACCGCTAATGCCCTCGCCCAAGCCCGAGAAGTTGACCGTCAAGCCAAACAGATTGGACGGAATCTGATACATGATTCCGAAAACAATCGCGTAACCGATATACATTCCCACTCCCTGAGTGAAAAACACCAGCATGCTCTGTGCTTGGCTGCGGATGGCCGCCGGAGCGATCTTGTCCGTATACATGAAACCGGTGACAAAAAAGAAATCGTAACAGATCCCGTGTAGAGCCAGTCCGATGTAGATCATCCATACGACCTGATCCGGAGCACCGTAAGCAAACAGCAGGTAACGCACGACCCATGCGATCATCCCGACAAGGATCATCCATTTCACTCCCAACTTGCGGAAGAAAAATGGAATCAGGAGCATGAAAAAGATTTCCGACATCTGTCCGATGGTCATGGTCGAGGCCTCTTGGAGGAACCCGGTGTTTTGCAGATAGTTCGCCGTGACGCCAAAGTAATAGGCAAGCGGGATGCAGATCAGCAGCGAGCAGAACACGAATACGAAAAATGCGGGACGCTTGAGCAATGAAAACGCATCCACCATCAAGAGTGCGCGCAGGTTCAACGGTTGCCCTTTCGAAGGAGGCGGAGTGTTTGGCAGGACAAACGAATACGCGCCCATGAGAAGCGATGCAGATCCGGCGATGTAAAACATTTCGAATTTTGCCGACCAACCCAGCAAGCCGACAACCAAACCGGCCGCGATCCAACCAATCGTTCCCCATACCCGCACTTTGGGAAAATTCATCCGATCAAGATTGGTGAACGTAATGGTGTTGGAAAGCCCGAGAGTCGGCATGTAGCACAACATGTTTCCAATCATCAACCACGCCATCATCTTTCCGTTTCCGTTTTCCGCAACACCGGGAATCAGCAACAAGAGAACGCCACCGATCAGAAACAGAAGCCCCATGACTTTTTGAGAAGCAAAAAAACGGTCTGCAATGAGTCCAAGAAACAGCGGTGCGATCATCGCCCCTAGAGGAGCGGATCCATAGGCTCCACCGGAAAAATCGCCCAACCCGTTACTCCCCAAGCAGAGCCCGAGTGTCGCAAACCATGCACCCCAGACAAAGAACTGGAGAAACATCATCAGTGAAAGACGTAGGGTGGCGGATGGTGTGGTCATGGGATTTACTAGGTTGGATCAAAGTTCTTTGATGGCGATGTTCGCAAAATCGATGGCTTGTCCGTGATGTTGTAGACCGATCGAACCGCTTTCGGGCACACCGGGAAGCTGCGCGTTTTCAATAACTTGTTTGCCGTTCAGAATGACGGACAAGCGGTCGCCTTTGAGGGTGATTTCCATGCGATTCCATTCACCCAGGGGCTTGTCGGCTTTCAGCTTAGGAGTCACCGCCGCTTTCACTTCCGCCGGCATATTTTTATCGATTCGATATCCGTAAACCTCACCCGAACCCACTGTCCAGTTCCAGAGATTCACCTGATTTTTCATATCGCCCCGCATGAGAACCCCACTGTCGAGCTCCTCAACTTCCGCTTTCTCCTTGTGTGTTCCGTCCGGCAAAATCACGGGTTGCATTTTCATTTCACCACGTCCCGACCAACGCCAGTCCAATACCATGGTAAAATCCTTGTAGGACTTTTCTGTCCACAAATGTGTGGTCGGCCCGGCTTTTCCATTGTGTTTGAGAATACCGTTAGAAGCTGTCCAGTTACTGATATCCTTCTCATGCTTCCAACCCGAGAGCGTCTTGCCATCGAAGATACTAACAAAACCCTCCGGCGTTTTCGACTCAGGAGCAATCTCCGCCACCCTGATGTTTTTGTAGGAAACTTTGTCGCCGTGTCCCAACCAAGCGATGTGTCCAGAGCGGCGCTTCACGCCTTCGTGCTTCGGATCCTTTTTACTGAGTTCATCCAAATTCACATCGAGGATGGTCTCGCCGTTGAGTATCACTTGCACCTGTGAACCATTGACCGTCACGCGTTGATGATTCCATTCACCCACCGGCTTGAGGCCGCTTTTCTTGGCAGGAGCCAAGGTATAGATGCTGCCATGAAATTGGTATTCCTTGAGATCCTTGTATTTCTCAGCGGTGTTATCGAGCACCTGGATTTCCATGCCCGTGTAAGCGCCATCGCCAGTGCCCGGATAATGAATTCCCAAACCATTGTTCGCGCCAGGAGTGAGCAGGAAATCGAATTCCAACACGTAGTTGGAAAAGGTTTCCTCGGTCATCAGGTTACGGCCTTTCGGGGTGCAGGAAATCGCACCATCCTCGACGACGTAGCCCTCTCCTTTCCAACCTGTTAGATCTTTGCCGTTGAACAGGGAACGCATTTTCAATTCCTGTTCCGCGCTGACGATACCGCTGGCAAGAACCGATAAGGCGATGATTTGGATGAGCTTTTTCATAAAGTTCAGAGGTCTACTGTCTTACCGGTGCGGAAACTTTCATCCGCCGCTTCCACAATACGCATCGATGCCACGGCATCGTCCATGTGATCGCTGAGATCGAGGTTTTCCTGAATGGCTTTCAGGAAAAATTCCTGTTCGCGGTGGCACAGGCCATCGTGATCGGGTTCGTCATCGAGACGCAGGGTCTCGTCTTTCTTGGCAAAGTTGCCCTCGGCATCGAGTTCGGAATGATGAAGGCGCAGGGCTTGAGTCTGGGTGTGAGCATCGACATTCGCGCTCTGGCCCTCGGAACCCGCTTTGTCCGCAACAATGGAAACGCAACCTTTCGGGCCGACCACATCTTTCACGAAAAACGCGACTTCGCTCATCATCGGGCCCCAACCCGCTTCGTACCATCCGACCGATCCGTCTTCGAAGGTGACTTGCAGCGCACCGTAGTTGATTTTTCCTTCAGGCAACTCGTTCGTCAAACGCGCGCCGATTCCGGAAACTCGAACAGGTTTGGACCGGGTCATTTGGCACATGACATCAACGTAGTGCACGCCGCAATCGACCACAGGTGAAATGGATGACATCAGGTTTTTATGAGTCTTCCAGTTCGCGCCGAAGGATTGCTGATTGAGGTTCATGCGCATCACCAGGGGCTTGCCGAGTGTCTGCGCGACCTCGATGAATTTGATCCAGCTCGGATGATGACGAAGGATGTAACCGATCACCAATTTGCGATTCGTCGCACGGGCTTTGGCGACGATGCGCTCGGCTTCGACGACGGTTTCGGCCAAAGGTTTTTCGATGAACACATGGCAACCCGCATCGAACGCCGCCTCGGCGAAATCGGCATGGGTATCGGGATAAGTGGAAATGGAAACCGCATCCGGTTTGGTGGCTTTAAGGGCTTCGTAGAAATCGGCGAACTCAGGATATCCGCCACCGAGTTCTTGGTTCAGCGCCGCGCGGCTTTCGGAAGAACGCGTGACGATGCCACAGATTTCAAAACCTGGAAGGCGGTGGTAAGCGAGAGCGTGTGAACGGCCCATGTGGCCCGCGCCTGCACAGAGAATGCGAATCGGTGATGACATGCGCGGATACTGTTGTGCAGAAAACAAAGAATCAAACCCTGAATTCCATTCCTCAACCGCACCCACACCCACTCCCGCACGAAGCAGCCCGTTTGGCTTCGAGTCTTGCCTCGATCGCTTTCGCAGTCGGGGTGATGGAAAGTCCGCCGAGGTTGGTGCAGCGAACTTCACGTGGCATTTGCTTGGCGACCTGTTTCGCAGTCTCGATGACTTCATCAAGGGGGATCAGCGGATCGTAGCCGGCGAGCGCCATGTTCGCATTGCAGAGAGCGTTGGCCGCGGCCATGACGTTTTTGCCGAGGCATGGCGCCTCGACCCGGTTGGCGATCGGGTCACAGATCAAACCAATCATGCTCTGAAATGCCATGGACGATGCCGCCACGGCTTGATTGAGTGAGCCGTTGGCCAGAGTCACCAGCGCCGCCGCCGCCATACTTGCAGCCGATCCACCTTCTGCCTGACATCCGCCGACTTCTGCGGCAAAGGTCCAACGGGTTGCAATGAACACGCCGATGATACCGCTCGCCAACAGGGCTTTCGCCATTTCTTCTTCACTTAAATTCAAAGACTCCGCCATCGCAATCACTGCTCCTGGCAATGCCGCGCAGGCTCCTGCGGTCGGTGCAGCAACGATAACACCCATCGAGCTTTTCACCTCCATCAAGGCGGTGACATAGAGAATGATTCGATTCAGTGCACCGCCATCTAACAACTGACCCGCACGCATCATTTCATCAAAACGACCGCTCTGATGACCGAGCACCCGGTCCTCATATTCCGTGCCTGCGATCCCCTCCGCGACGGACTTGCGCAGAATTCTGACGATATGCACCATCTTGGCAACGACCTCCTCCTCCGTGATTCCACCGCGCGCCATTTCATAAGCCACCGCGAGTTTCCACAACGGAGTCTCCTTGCCCGCATCAAATTCCAACATCTCCGCGCAGGTGGTGAATGGAACTTTCACATCCCTGCCGGAAAGAATCGGCAACACGGGTGAAAGTCGTTTCACCGAAGCCACACCGGAAAGTTTTGCGACGACCTCATCGCTGACAAAATCCGCGCCTTTCACCTGCAACAAGCGGCGCTTCTCAG
>CBFGOP010000073.1:0-11266 GCA_965650415.1 uncultured Prosthecobacter sp.
CTTGCTGAAAGCGCTCCGAGCAACTGTGCTGTTAGATAGGCAGGAAGATCGGCAACAGGAAAGCGGCCGGCGACTGCAAAACCGATCGAGACTGCCGGATTCAGATGCGCGCCACTGACATCGCCGAAGGTGTAAATCATCGCAGCAACCACCAGCCCGAATGTCAGCGCGATGCCCGCATGGCCGATTGCACCGCCGGTGATTTCATTCACAACGATCGCGCCCGTTCCCGCGAAGACGAGAACGAAGGTGCCGAGAAATTCCGCGAAAAACCGATGCTTCATTTTCTAACAGGGCTTTCCGGGTCCGCAGCAGGAGTTTTTTCCACCCAGCGCAGGAAGTCGGGTGATGGCAGGCAGGCCGCAAAGCTCCGGCGCGAGGCACTCGGTGTGCTTGTGGGCAAGCTCGAGGATGACGGCATCATCCGTGATTTCGTGATCGCGGATGGTGTATTGGGAAATGACCTGATCCTCGTATTCGATTTCCACCGGTACGCTGTCGTCGGGAAGGACGGCTTTGCCTTTTTCAAGGATGCCCGCCATTTTTCCGGTTTCGATGCGGTGATCGTAATCTTCGCCGACCCAGATCTGCAGTTGGCAGGTTTCGGTTTCGCGTTTCGTGCCACCGCAATCGAGAAAGGATTTTTTCACGTGACCGATTTCCGTAACGTGAAAGGAAAGCGGGATCGCATCGCCTTCGGGAAGACGGATGCGGAAATGGCGATCCGAATATTCGGAGAGGAGGGATTTCAGTTCGTGGAGCAGCATGGTGATTTGGCGAGTTTGATTGGGCCCGGGCAGCAGCTGTTTTCGCGATCCGTGAGGCGGGCTTTCGCCTTTTTCAGATCGGTTTTGTGTTCAGGGCTGTTGGGAAGGGATTCGATGATTTGGGTGAGCAGGGAAAAGTGATGGGGATGGATGCGGAAGTAGGTCCATTTTCCGCGACGTTCGCTTTCGAGCAGTCCGGCTTTGCGGATGATCTGCACGTGGCTGGAAACGGAGGATTGCGGCATTTCCAGAATGTCCGCGAGTTCGCAAACACACAAAGCCCGATCTTTCACAAGCCGTACGATACGCCAGCGGGTATCGTCAGCAAGGGCTCTGAAAAAGGAAGGTGCGGTGTTCATCGTGACGGAAAATATCGTGACGATAAATATCGTTACGTAAAGAAATAAACTTGCTCGCCCAACTTTCCTCGCTTTGTTGCCGAAATGTATTTTCCAGTCGCTCTCGCAACTCTCTCCGTGCTCTGCATTTCTCCGATTTTTGCCAACGAAGAAAAGCCCGCCAATCCTTGGATTCAGTTATGGAACGGAAAAGATTTCGAGGGCTGGTCGACATGGCTGAACGTTCCACACAAAAACTCCGAGGTGCCCGGATTGGCGCGTGACGAAAACGGCAAATACACGCAGCCGATAGGCACAGGGCGAGATCCGCTCAAAGTTTTCAGGATTTTACCCGATGTCGGCGGTCAGCCAGCGATTTATATCTCCGGTGAGTGCTTTGGTGAACTGCGCAGCAATGCATCGTTTGCAAATTATCATCTGAGTCTTCAGTTCAAATGGGGTGATAAAAAATGGCCGCCAAGGGATGATGCGGAAACGCCACGCGACAGCGGGCTGTTGTATCACGTCCATGCAGAGTCCGGCGCTGAGGGGCGGAATTGGTCGCGCTCCATCGAACTTCAGATTCAGGAGCGCGACTGTGGTGATCTTTATGCGATAGGCTCTGCCATAGCCGTCCGCTCGCGTTTCGATACCAAGATGAAAACGCCCCAGTACATTTACGATCCGAATGGAACTTGGACATGGTTTTCTCAAATCCCAGGTCAGTCGGGTCGTTGCATCAAATATCCCGATGCTGAAAAGCCATCCGGCGAATGGAATACCGTCGAGCTGGTTTGCGTCAACAACGAGGCGATCCATATCGTCAACGGTAAGGTTGTCATGCGTTTGAATGGCCCAACTCGCATCGATACTGTGACGCCTCGGTCTGTGAGCTCCGGACCGATTATCCTGCAATCTGAAGGCGCCGAGATCTTTTATCGGGACATCAAATACCGTCCGATTGAGGCTATCCCAGATGCCTATAGATAAACTTACATGCAAATTTTTCACCAAACGTCTTTACAGGAGGAGTTTGGAGTCGTTCAATTTCCGCCGTCATGCCACTGAAAATCAAACCAAAATCCGAATGTGCCTTTGATCAAATCTCCCTCGGCGAGGTAATGCTTCGTCTTGATCCCGGTGAGGGCCGGATCCGTACGGCGCGCCAGTTCGCGGCGTGGGAAGGCGGTGGAGAATACAACACCTCGCGTGGATTGAAAAAATGCTTTGGTTACAAAACCGCTGTGGTGACGGCGTTTGTGGACAACGAAGTTGGACACCTGATTGAAGATTTCATCATGCAGGGTGGAGTGGCAACGGATTTCATCATGTGGCGTGAAGACGATGGGATAGGTCGCTCCGTGCGTAACGGACTGAATTTTACCGAACGTGGTTTTGGAATTCGTGGCGCGGTTGGAAATCCGGATCGTGGCAACACGGCGGCTTCACAAATCAAACCCGGCGATGTCGATTGGGATCACATTTTCGGCAAACTCGGAGTGCGTTGGTTCCACACGGGTGGCATTTATGCCGCGCTTTCCGAAAGCACGGCGCAGGTCACTGTCGAAGCAGTTAAAGCTGCGAACAAATACGGCACAATCGTTTCCTATGATTTGAACTATCGTCCGTCGCTCTGGAAAACCATCGGTGGCTTGGAAAAGGCACGTGAAGTGAACCGGGAGATCGCGAAATACGTCGATGTCATGATCGGTAACGAAGAAGATTTCACCGCATCGCTTGGCTTCGAGGTCGAGGGTGTGGATCACAATATTTCCAACATCGAGTTGGATGCATTCAAAGCAATGATTGAGACGGCGGTGAAGGAATTCCCGAACTTCAAAGTCGCTGCGACCACCTTGCGTGGTGTTAAAACCGCGACGATCAACGATTGGTCCGCCATCCTCTGGCATGACGGCAAGTTCTTCGAATCCCGCAAATACGATGATTTGGAAATCCTCGACCGCGTTGGCGGTGGCGATTCCTTTGCCTCCGGGGTGCAGTTCGGCTTCATGGAATTCAACGACCCTCAGAAAGCCGTCGAATACGGAGCTGCCCACGGTGCTCTGGCATCGACCACACCCGGCGACACGTCGATGGCAACCCGCAAGGAAGTCGAGAAACAGATCTCGGGTGGCGGCGCGCGCGTCGTGCGATAAACTTTAAGTTTTAAACTCTAAATCTCAATAAAGAGGGTTGAGACCTCAAATGAGATCTTTGCGTTAACTTTGCGATCTTAGCGGCTTTGCGTTGAAATATTGATGTAAGGTTGATCAGCCTAGACTCCGAGGCTTTGATCGCTCAAGTTCTTGGTGTGTCGGAAAGTGAATCGGAAATGATCAAAACTCCCAAGCTCCGTGAGGATCTCACGGTGTTGATGAAAGTGCGTCTTAATTTCTTCGTCTTGGTGACGACGTTTTTCGGTTATTTGCTGGCGCGCAAGGGAATGTCAATGGAGTGGGCGACTTTGTTTCACACTCTGATCGGAACGGCGGCGGCGGCGTTTGGATCGGCGGCGTTCAATCAACTTATGGAGATCGATTTGGATCGCCTGATGAAACGCACGGCGGATCGGCCTCTACCGGCGCGGCGGATGAATCCGATCACGGCCTTCGCGCTCGGCTGGGTTTTGTCGGCGATGGGGATCATTCACCTGGCGGTTTTGGTGGGCCCGGGAGCGGCGTATCTAACAGCCGCTACGGTTGCGATTTATGTTTTTGTTTACACCCCGATGAAGCGGATGAGTTCGCTTAACACTCTGGTCGGGGCGATCCCCGGAGCGATTCCGCCCATGATCGGCTGGTGCGGAGGCGGTGGCGGGATTTGGGAGCCTGAGGCGTGGTTTTTGTTCGGAATTTTGTTTTTTTGGCAGCTGCCGCATTTCGTTGCGATCAACTGGTTGTGCCGTCAGGAGTATGAGGATGCGGGATACAAAATGTGGTCAAATGGTGACATCAGTGGAAAACGAAGCGGTATTCTGTGTTCGATCTTTTCATTGTTGTTGGCTGTGTTTTCGGTGCTACCGGGAATCTGGGGATTTGCGAATTTCATATGGCTGATTGGCGGGCCGATCTTTGGCCTCGCGATTCTGGCGTTGTCAGCGCGGTTCATACGCGACGGTGATAGAACCTCCTGCCGTCAGTTGTTTTTCGCCACCTTGATCTATTTACCCGCCGCCTTGGCCTTGCTTTTGATCGCATGGAAACGATAGCGAAACAGTTGATCGAAGTCGGGCGTGAATTGGCGGATGAACTTCGTCCTCTGCGTTTTTCAGATCCGGTCACGCATACCTATCTTACGGTCGATTATGCCCGAGAGGGTTATGAAGCGTATTTGGAAACCTACGCGAACTCGAAGAAACGCACGCTTTTGTTAGGAATGAATCCAGGTCCATACGGCATGGCGCAGACCGGAGTTCCATTTGGTGAAATCGCAGCAGTGAGGGATTGGATGAAGCTCTCACCGGAAATCGGCACACCCGATCAAGAGCATCCAAAACGCAGGATTCAGGGCATGGATTGTCCGAAGTCCGAGGTGAGCGGTCGCAGATTATGGGGCTTATTTGCTGAAAAATTTCCGATCGCAAAAGATTTTTTCAAAGATCACCTGGTGATCAATTTCTGCCCCTTGATCTGGATGAAAGACACAGGGGCAAACATCACTCCGGACAAAATCCGTGCAGCCGAAATGTCACCCGCCGATGCGGCATGTCAGAAACATCTGCGCCGCCTGATTGAAATCCTGGAGCCGGAGTATTTAATCGGAGTTGGTGGATATGCGGAAAATCAGATGCTGGTGGCTCAGGAAGAACTCGGGACAAAAGCGGTGATAGGAAAAATTCTTCATCCCTCTCCCGCTTCTCCGGCTGCGAATCGCGGTTGGGCGGAGGTGGCGGAGCGGCAGTTGGGGGAGATTGGGGTTTGGTGATGAAGTTTGCTAGTTGCTAGTGATCAGTTTGAAGGAAGAGCGGAATGCGGGTCTCCGGGAATAAAACACCGGCGATCTCGAGGAGAGAAGGCCGGTGTTTAGGAGATCAAAATGGTAGGGTGCCCTCGGCGAGAGCGCCCTACCCAAAGATTATCTCAGGAACGCTTCGTGGAGACCTCCGTCGACCGTGATGATCTGGCCGGTGGTTTTGCTGAGGCGTTTGGTGACGAGGAGGAAGTAGGCCTCGGCCTGGTCTGCGGGAGTGATCGGGCTCTTGGTGAGGGTGCGATCCGCGTAGAACTGGGCGAGCTTGTTGACCAAAGATTCGGTCGCTTCATCCTCGGTGAAGGGGATGTCGTATTTTGCGAGGGAGCCGATGACTCGGTCGCGCGGGAACATGGCGGAGCCTGAAACCACGGTGGCTGGTGCGACGCCGTTGACGCGGACGAGTGGGGAGAGCTCGATGGCGAGTTCGCGGACGAGATGGTTCGCGGCGGCTTTCGAGGTGTCGTAAGCAAGCGAACCTTTTTTCGCGACTGCGGCGTTGGCTGAGGTGGTGAGGACGAGGTTTCCGGAGAGACCTTGCTCTTTCCAGGTTTTGTAAGCTTCGTCGGCGACGAAGTAAGAACCGGTGACGTTGATATTGAAGGTGAGTGCCCACTTGTCATCGGGGATGTGACCGGTGGTGTCGGATGGGACGAAGATTCCTGCGGTGACACAGATGTGATCGAATCCACCGTAAGCAAGTGCGACTTGATCAAGCATGGTGCGGATGCTGGCGCGATCCGTGATGTTTGCCGCGAGGCCGATGGCCGGGCCGCAACCGGAAATGCCGGTTCCTGCAACGCCGATTCCGAGGCCGTATTTGTCTGTGATTTCTTTGGCGGTAGCTTCGGCTGCTTCCTTGTTGAGATCGACGCAAACGATGTGTGCGCCTTCTTTGACGAGGCGATGTGCGGTTTCCTTGCCGATGCCGGAACCTGCACCGATGACGACAACGACTTGGCGGGCGAGTTCGTTTTCAGCGGGCATGCGCTGGAGTTTGGCTTCTTCTAACAGCCAGTATTCGATGTCGAATGCTTCCTGTTGCGGAAGGGAAATGTAGGAGTCGATGGCTTCGGCACCGCGCATGACTTCGACCGCGCAGTTGTAGAACTCGGCGGTGACGCGGGATTCGGATTTGTCCTTGCCCCATGCGATCATGCCGAGGCCTGGGATGAGCACGACGGTTGGGTTCGGGTCGCGCATCGCTGGGGAGTTGGCGTGTTTGCAGGTTTCGTAATATTTCGCGTAGTCTTCGCGGTAAGCGACGAGGCCGGCAGCGAGTTTTTGTTTGAGAGCTGCGAGATCTTCCGTTTGTGGATTCCAAGCAACGTAGAGCGGCTTGATCTTGGTGCGGAGGAAATGGTCAGGGCAGGAAGTGCCGAGCTCGGCGAGACGTGGGGCGTCGGCTGAGTTGACGAAGCGGAGGATTTTTTCATCGTCCTGGACGGTGCCGATGAAACGTTTCTGTTGGGAAACCTGACCGCGCAGCCATGGCAGGATTTTCGCGAAGGTATCGCGGCGTTGTTCTTCGGGAAGCGTCTGGTATTTCTGGCCGCCAAAAGCTTTCGCGTCGCCGCCTTTGGCCTGGTATTTATCCTCGATGTATTGGGCGGCTTTGTCGATGAGACGGAGAGTTAGTTCGTAGCACTTCTTGTCGTCATTATCCCATGAGATGAAACCGTGCTGGCCCATCATGATCGCCTGGACACCGGGATTTTTCTTTTCGATTTCCTGCATCGCGAGGCCGAGCTCGAAGCCGGGGCGCATCCATGGCACGTATTCCATTTCACCACCGAAAATCTCTTTGGTTAGAGCCTGGCAGTTTTTGGAAGCGGCGATCGCGATGATCGCGTTCGGGTGCATGTGATCGACGTGTTTTCCGGAGAGGAAGCTGTGCAGCGGGGTGTCGATGGAAGACGGGCGTGGGTTGAGATTGAAGGTCGTGTGGAAATACATGCCGACCATTTCGTCTTCGGCCGGAGTTTTCAGACCGTTGTTCGGTTTGGCGGCGTAAACGGATTGGAGGGCGATGAGTTTTTCCTGATAGAGAGAGGAGAAATTTTCGCGCTTGGAGGTGCGGAGGTCGCCGCCGGAGCCTTTGACCCAGAGAACCTCGGTTTGTTGGCCGGTGAGGGGATCGGTCTCCATGATTTTGGAGGAAGTGTTGCCGCCACCGGTGTTGGTGATGCGTTGGTCGGCTCCGAGAATGTTGGAGCGATAGACGAGGCGGGCGACAGGATCGAGGGTTGCTGCGTGTGCGTCGTCCCAGGAATAAGTGACATGTTTGAAGTTCGACATGGGTTGCTGTGGTTATTGGTTCTTGACGGCCTCTGGATGGATGGCTCAGATACTGAAGGCAAGAAAAAACCACAAAAAACCACAAAAACGGCATGCTAGCGATTGAGCGTCACAGAAGGATTTTGGAGGAAGCCCGTAAGGAGGGAGCGGTGAAAACGCAGGAATTGGCAGCGATTCTGGGTGTTGCGGAGGAAACGGTGCGGCGGGATCTGGATGGGTTGGCGCGGCAGGGTTTGTTGCGGAGGACGCACGGTGGGGCGGCGGATGTTTCGATGATCTTGCGGGAATATTCGCAGCATGAGCGGGAGGCTCAGCAGGCGGCGGAGAAAACCGCCATCGCGAAAGTGGCGGTCAAACAGATCAAGCAGCATGAAACCCTGTTGTTGGATGCGAGTTCGACCGCGCTGGAACTGGCAAGGCAACTCCCCGAGGGAAAAAGCCTGCGGGTGGTGACGTATTCGCACGCGGTGGTCGAGCAGTTGGCGGTGCGCAGTGATGTGGAGCTGGTTCTGTTAGGTGGAACCTACGAACCCAAGGGGCGAAGATTTCGTGGCATGCTCACCGAGATGGGTGTGCGGGCTTTAAGGATCGACCGCTTCTTTTTCTCAGGCGGAGGTTTTCATGCGACGCGTGGAGTCGGCGAACCAAGTGCGGAAGAGGCGAGTTTGAAAGCCACGATCATGGCTCATGCGGATTGGAAATGCGCGCTGTTGGATCATACCAAGCTGGGTCGCGTGACCGATCATTTTTTTGCGAAGCCCGAGGATATCGATCTGTTGATTACGGATGCGTGGGGTGAGGAATTTTGCAAAACGAGTGCGATGAAAGGTTTGAAGGTGATCGTTGGATGACCTGCGAAACGAGGGTTGCATGATAAAATGCGGGAGATTTTCGGCTTAAAACTTTATCAGGCTGATATTTCCAGCTCGTAAAACCGGATAACATTCCTATGTTGTGTGATGAAAAGTAGGCATTACGCCGATCCGATCAACTTAGGATGAAAAAGCAGCACCATCAGCAAGCCCATCCGCCGCAGGCTGTCTGGAAGAAAGACGGTGAAAGGCTGGTTCTGTGTTTGTCCGGTGACTGGTTGCAGGGGACCGGGATGGAGGTCGTTGAAGAGAGTGGAAAGCAAGAGGGGAAGACAGGCTGGCCTGATGGATTTGAAACAGCGGGTCTGGGGCAGTTCGATTCCGTGCTGCCTGCCTATCTGTTGAGGTGCTTGAAGGAGTCGAAAGTTGAAAATCCTTCTTTGGATGGATTGCCGACGGATCTCAGGGGCTTGATGGAACTGGCGCTCAGCGTTCCCGAGCGGATCGAAGCAAAAAATCAGGAACAGGAAGCGGATGGATTGGATGCGTTGGGTTTGAGAACCAAACGCGTGGTAGGTGCGGTTCAGGAATTATTGGAATTCATTGGTGACGCGGTGTTGGCGACGATGCGTTTTTTTGTCGGAAGGGCGAAATTTCGCTCTCAGGATTTTTGGGGAGTTGTGCAGGAGTGCGGTGTGGGCGCATTGCCCATCGTGGCGATGATCAGTTTCCTGATCGGAATGATTCTGGCGTTTGTCGGAAACGTGCAGCTCGAGAATTTCGGAGCGAGCATCTACATTGCGGGACTTGTCGGGATCGCGATGGTCCGCGAAATGGGTGTGATGATGACGGCGATCATCATGAGTGGTAGGACAGGGGCGGCGTTTGCGGCGCACATCGGCAGCATGAATGCGAATCAGGAAATCGATGCTCTGAAAACCTTCGGGTTCAATCCCTTCGATTATCTCGTGCTTCCGCGGATTTTCGCGCTGGTGCTGATGATGCCCTTGCTGACGGTTTATTCGAACCTCTTCGGAATTCTCGGAGGAATGATGGTGGGTGCGGCGGTGGGAATTCCTCCCAAGTTGTTCTGGGCTGAAATGCTCACGGTGGTGGATTTGACCCAGGCCTCACTCGGAGTGATCAAGAGTGTGTTTTTCGGCGCGACGATCGCCATTGCGGGTTGTTTGCAGGGCATGAAATCCGGTGGATCTTCCGCTGCTGTGGGTCGGGCGACCACGCGTGCGGTGGTGGCATCGATCACGGCCATCATCGTCCTGGATTCCGTTTTCGCCGTGATCTTCACCATTTTGAAAATCTAACCGTTATGCAGCCTCCTGATCAACATGCGATGATTTCCGTGAGGAATCTCACCATGGCTTTTGGTTCCTTCGTGGTGATGAAGGATTTGAATTTCGATATCCGCAAAAAAGATATTTTCGTCATCATGGGCGGAAGCGGCTGTGGAAAGAGCACCTTGTTGAGGCACATGATCGGTTTGATCGAACCTGCCAAAGGCGCTGTGTTTTATGAGGGTGAGAATTTCACCGAATCGGATTCGGAGAAACGGAGGGAAATGATCCGCAGGTTCGGGGTGATGTACCAGTCGGGTGCGTTGTGGTCGTCGATGACACTGGCTGAAAACATTGCCATGCCGCTTGAAGAGCACACCGACCTGAGCTCGAGGGAGATCAGGGATCTGGCCAGCTACAAACTGGCGTTGGTGGGGCTTTCCGGATATGAGGATTATTATCCGGCACAGGTAAGCGGAGGAATGAACAAGCGGGCGGGGATCGCCAGGGCGATGGCGCTGGATCCCGAGGTGCTTTTTTTGGATGAACCCGGTGCGGGGCTGGATCCGCTCAGTTCCCGGAGACTGGATGAGCTGATTTTGCGGCTGAGGGATTCTCTGGGATCGACCTTTGTGATCGTGACCCACGAGCTGGCCAGTATCTTTGCCATTGCGAACCACTCCGTATTCCTAGATACATCTACAAGAACCCAAGGAGCGATGGGAGATCCGAAACAGTTGCGTGATCAGAAAGAGAATGAAACTTTGAGACTGTTCCTGAATCGCGGAGAATCAAATCAATCCTGAAACCACTGATGAGCAAGAAAACGAATTCCACCCTGATCGGCCTGTTCACCCTGATCGGGTTGCTGATTGCGGCTGCGGCTCTCGTGGTGTTTGGAGCGGGCAAATATTTTGAGCAGTCGCACAAGGTGATGCTTTATTTCGAGAAAAGCGCGAACGGATTGCAGGTCGGATCGGATGTCCGTTTCGGCGGAGTCCGGATCGGGAACGTATCTTCGATCAGCGTGGTCATCGATACCGCAAGAAACCGCAAGATCATCCCTGTGGTGGTTGAGCTTACGGAAAAACAACTGACAAATATTTCCGGTGGAAGCGGGGGAGTGCTGGATTTTTCCTCCAAGGAAGGAGTCCGGCGTGCGGTGGAGCAGGGCTTGCGCGCCGGTATGAAGCAACAGAGTCTGGTGACCGGGCAATTGTATGTGGAGTTCGATATCGTTCCGGAAACCCAGGGATTTGTATACAGCACTGCGGCCGAAGAGCCTTATCCTGTCGTTCCAACGATTCCGACACAGATCGATGAAATGATTTCCGGAATCACGGACGGGCTCAAGAAAATCAACGAGATGGAAATCGGCGGTTTGATCGCCGAGATGCGTGAACTTCTGAAAAATGCGGACGCGAAAATCTCCGAATTGGATTTGAAGAAAGTCAGCGAGAACCTGACGGACATCACACAGGATGTGAAAGATTTCACCGGGGATGAGAAGTTGACCGATTTGCTTGATAACCTGGATGTGACGATCAAGGAGATACGTTCGTTCAGTGAGAAGGCGAACAAGGACATCGATCCTTTGTTGAAGGATATCGGTGAGTTGGCAAAAAATACCAAGCTGAGCTTGGAAAAGATCGATGCGACCGCGGAAGAGCTCTCGAAAGTCACGGATCCGCGCTCACCACTGTTGATGCAATTCAAAAATCTTTTGAACGATGCGGAGCAGGCCTCGCAGCAGTTGCAGGAAATGGTGAATGATCTGAAACGCAATCCCA
>CBFGOP010000074.1:0-11201 GCA_965650415.1 uncultured Prosthecobacter sp.
CCGATCGCTGCCAGCTTTCCGGCATCCGTGCGCTCATCCGATTTCAAGACTTCCAAACCCGCGATCATCCGCGCACGGAAAAGTTCACGATCCTCCTTGTAGATGGCGGAAACTTTTCCGGACTCGGGCGGCTGGGGTCGGATCCCGATTCCATACACATCAGCCGCAAACACATTGTAACCCAACTCCGCCAACATCCGCGCCCGCATCTTTTCGTTCTCCGAAAGCCCGGTCCACTGATGGATGATCAAAATTCCCGGACGCTTACCCTCAATCTTGTCGTCATAGGCATGGAACCCCTCCAGCTCCACATCGCCGAGTTTGTATTTCACCGCACGCTCCACCACCGCCGCACTCAACGGCATGCATCCCAACAACAGGCAAAAAAGGATCTTTTTCATACCCACAAGAAAAGCCTGTAACCCACCATTCGTCAAACGGGGATATTTCGAGAAAAGAAGAGTTCAACCACGGATTGCACGGAAAGCAGAACGAATGTTAATGAGTCTCAGTAATGGCGAAGCCGAGTTGGCTTGGACGTAATAAAATGAAGTCAATACACGGAGTGGGAGTTACCACACCGATTATTGAATTTTAAAACCACAGAGCAAACTCAAAGCACCAAACCAGCGCGCTAGCGCCCATTCCGTGTAATCCGTGCATTCAGTGGTTAAAATTTCTCAACGCTTCAACCGTATCGCCGTCGATTTCCCGTGCGCATCCAGACCTTCCAATCGCGCGAACTCCTCGATCACCGACAACGATTTCTCCACCGCGCGTTTGTCCATTTTCACGATGCTCGTGCGACGTTGGAACTGATCGGCGCGCAGGCCGGAAAAGGAACGTCCCGCCCCACCCGTCGGTAGAGTGTGACTCGGCCCCGCGAGGAAATCCCCCACCGCCACCGGAGAATCCGCGCCGAGATAAATCGCTCCCGCTGTACGGATCTGCGCCAGCACCTCATCCTCGTCTTTCACGATCAATGAAAGGTGCTCGGGTGCATAAGCATTCACGATCGCTACACCCTCTTCCATCGATTTCACATGCAGCAAAAACGTGCCCGTCTTGAGAACTTCCTTGATGATTTTGGAGCGGCTCATCTGTGCCGTTTGCTTTTCGATCTCTACACGGACTTTTTCTAACAAAGCAGACGAAGTCGTAAGAAAACCTACTCCGCTGTCGCCACCGTGCTCAGCTTGAGCCAACATATCCGCAGCAATGTAGGCCGCTTTTGCCGAGGCATCCGCCAAAATCAGAATCTCACTCGGCCCGGGCAGAAGATCGATCGATACCGCACCGACCAGCTGGCGTTTCGCCTCCACCACAAACCGGTTTCCCGGCCCGAAGATCCGATCCACCGGAGCGATGGTTTTCGTCCCGAGCGCCATCGCAGCAATCGCCTGCGCACCGCCGACCTTGATCGCTTCTGTCACGCCCGCCTGTTTCAAGGCATACAACAACGCCGGATTCACCGAACCATCGGGTCCGCAGGGAGTCGCTGCAAAAATTTCCGGAACACCCACCGCTTGCGCAAAACCAGCCGTCATCAATGCCGTTGAAACCAGAGGAGCTTTTCCACCCGGCACATAAACCCCCACCCGATCGAACGGCGTGAAGCGTTCGCCGACCACCGCTCCCTCCGCGTTTTTCGCTGACCAATCCTTGCGCATGCTCTTTTGCGCAAAGGCATGGATGTTTTTCAAACTGCGACGGATCGCCTCACGCGTCGCTGCGGAAACCGATGCCTCGGCTTGCGCGAATTCCTTCTCGCTCACAAACAACTGCTTTTTGCTCAGTTTTGCCCCGTCGAAACGATGCGTCAGTTCCACCAACGCATCATCCCCCTGAGTGCCGACTTTCGTAATGATATCCATCACCAGATCCCGCACGGAATCCTCAGGAATCGCGCGACGATTCAGCCGCTTGACGAAGGAGTTATAGGAGGCATCTTTGTAGGACAGAATCTTCATAAAGTAGGTGTGCGGGGAAGATGCACATTCCAGCCCATAACGCCAGCCTTCAATCCTGATTTCGCCCAATGATTTCCACACGTCACATGACTGAAAGAAAATGCGACTTTTTCCGTAAGCATGGCACCGTTTTGAGAACTTCACTGAAAATATCACTCACTGTCCTTTTCCTCACCGGTTCTTACTCAGCGGCTGAGACGGTCAGCTTCAATCGTGACATTCGCCCCATCCTGACCAAACACTGCACAGCCTGCCACGGCGGGGTGAAAGAAGCAGGCGGCATCTCTTTCATCTTCCGTGAAAAGTCCATCATCGAGGGAGAATCCGGAAAAATCGCCATCGTCCCGGGCAACCCTGAATCCTCGGAAATGCTGCGCCGCGTCCGCAGCAAGGATCCCGGCGAGGTCATGCCCCAACCCAAACACGGGCCACCACTGAAAGATCACGAAATCGCCGTCCTGGAACAATGGATCTCCGAGGGAGCGAAATGGGAGGAGCACTGGGCTTTCATGCCACCAGTTGAAAAAAACATTCCCAAACTTCAAAACGAAACGTGGGCCACCCAACCGCTCGATCGTTTCGTTTTGGAAAATCTTGAGAAAAACCAAATCCCCCCCTCGTCCCAAGCCAGCCCTGCGGAATGGTTGCGTCGCGTAAGTTTTGATCTAACAGGCCTTCCTCCGAGTGTCGAGGATCTGAAAGAACTCGAGGTCGCGTGGAACACGGATGGCAATGCGGCTCGCGCAAAAACCGTGGATCGTTTGCTCGCCTCACCCGCATATGGCGAACGCTGGGCAACCGTCTGGCTGGATCTCGCCCGCTATGCCGACACCTTCGGATTCGAAAAAGACCCTCACCGCGACATCTGGCCATGGCGCGATTGGGTCATCCGCTCGCTCAACGCGGATATGCCCTACGACCAGTTCACTATCGAGCAAATGGCTGGCGATCTTTTGCCCGACGCCACCGCCGATCAAATCCTAGCCACCGCTTTTCACCGCAACACTCAAACCAATACCGAAGGTGGAACCGACGACGAGGAATACCGCGTCGCCGCAGTGATCGATCGTATCTCCACCGTCTGGACCACCTGGCAAGCCACCACATTCGGCTGTGTGCAATGCCACTCGCATCCTTATGATCCCATCGCGCACGAGGAATTTTATGAGTTCATGGATTTCTTCAACCAATCCGAAGACTCCGATCTCAAGAACGAGTATCCAAGAATCAAAGTCGCTGGAGATGAATGGGTGAAACTCCATCGGGAAACCCGTGCGCTGCGCGAAGCACTAAATTCCAGAGGATATCAAATTTCCGACACTTCATGGAAACTTTTGGAAAACATCACTTTCGCACCACAACACGGCACGATGCGCATCGACAAAAACGGTATGATCTTCAGCGAAGGAAATCTACGCGCTGGCACCACTCATAAAATTTCCGGCCACCTTCCGAAAATCGATGCCCTGAAACTTTCGATCTTTCCACAGAGCGATGATCCGAAAAACTGGCCGGAGATTGGCGCGTTCGTGACTCTCTTCCATATCGACAAAGTTTCAGCCGATGGCAAACGCACTCCGATTCGGATGGGTGAGGTTCTTGCCGACAATCTATCAGGCTCAACCGACCCGATGAGTGCGTTCGCGCAGAAAGGTATCGGCGAAAGTTTCGAACGTTTCAAGGATCCCACCGGACGCGACGGAGCGGTCTCCGGTCTCGGTGAGTTTCCTCGTATCACGCGACCCCGCTGGTTTGTGATACTTCCGGAAAGCCCCATCACCTTGGCAGATGGCGAAACTATCGAAATCTCTCTCAAACAAGGTGCCAACGCGAACGAAAGCCAGCCCACCTATGTGCGCAGATTCAAAATCGAAGCCGCCGAAGATCCACGCTACGTCGCCCTGCGAACCGATCCCAAGCGCGCCGAAACATGGAAGAAAGTTTTCAGTAATCTCGATCGCATGTTGGCAATCAAAGGCCCCGAAGTCCCCGTGATGATGGACCGTCCGACAGAAGGAAAACGTGAAACCCGTTTGTTCGCTCGCGGCAATCGTCTTACCAAAGAACAACTCGTCACAGCCGATGTCCCGGATATCCTTCGCGGAGATTTTCCGAAAAAGAAAGAGGCCAATCGCCTCGACATGGCACGCTGGATGGCGAGCTCGAAAAATCCCCTCACCGCCCGCGTCATGGTCAACCGCCTCTGGGGCGAGGTTTTCGGAATCGGCATCGTCGAGACCATGGAAGATTTCGGCACCTCCGGAACTCTCCCATCCAATCTCGCCCTGTTAGATCACCTAGCCCTTCGCTTCCAGGGCGAACACAAATGGTCAATCAAACAAGCCCTCCGCGAAATAGTGCTTTCCTCCACCTATCTTCAAACATCGAAAGCCACGCCGGAACTCCTCGAACGAGATCCGAAAAACCAGCTCTTCGCCCGCGGCCCCAGAAACCGGCTCAGTGCGGAAATGATCCGGGATCAAGCTCTCGCGGTTTCGGGATTGCTCTCCAAAAAAATGTATGGCGAACCGGTTTATCCTCCACAACCAGCAGGAGTCTGGAGTTCGGTTTACAATGGCGCGAACTGGAAAGAATCCAAAGGAGAGGATAAATATCGCCGTGGCATTTATACCTACACCAAGCGCACCAGCGGTTTCCCCGGATTTCTGACATTCGATGCGCCTAGCCGCGATATCTGCTCCGCCCGCCGGATTGTTTCGAACACCCCCCTGCAAGCGCTTGTTACGATGAACGACCCTGCACACATCGAAGCCGCTGCCACCCTCGCTGAAAAAATGCGTCAGCACTCGAGTGAGGTCGACGCACAAATCGGTTTCGCCTACCTCGCCGTCACCCAGCGCCAGGCCGATCCAGAAATCATCAAAGAATTCGTCGCTCTCTATCAGGATTTGAAACGTGAAAACCCCGAGAAAAACGCTCTCATGGGCTCTGATCCCGCCTTAACCCTCACCGCCAACACGATCCTCAACCTCGACGCCGCCCTCACCAAATGAACCGACTCGAACAAGAAATCCGCCTGACCGAACTTTCCCACCTCACCCGTCGGCATTTCCTCTCGAAATGCACCACTGGACTGGGCGCGATGTGGGCATCGACGATGTTGGGAGACAGGCTATTCGGTGCATCCAGCGCCATCGTAAAAGATCCGGCAAATCCCCTCGCCCCATCAATGCCGATGCTTCCGGGAAAAGCGAAACGCGTCATCTATCTCCACATGGCGGGTGCTCCGTCACAGCACGAGCTTTTTGACTACAAACCCGAACTCGAAAAACTCAACGGCAAGGATTGTCCGAAAGAATTTCTCGAAGGCAAACAGTTCGCCTTCATCCAAGGCGTGCCGAAAATGTTAGGTCCGCAGTTCAAGTTCAAACAACACGGACAAAGCGGCGCATGGATCTCCGATCGCCTCCCCCACCTTTCCACCATCGCGGACGATCTCTGTTTCATCAAATCGATGCACACCGACCAGTTCAACCACGGTCCTGCACAGCTTCTCGTTCATACCGGAACCCAAAACCTCGGTTCGCCTTCCATTGGCTCATGGGCCACCTACGGCCTCGGCTCGGAAAACCAGAACCTCCCGGGCTTCATCGTTCTCACATCCGGTGGAAAAAACCCCGATGCCGGAAAATCCGTTTGGGGTGCCGGTTATCTTCCATCCGTTTACCAAGGCGTGCAGTGTCGCTCGCAAGGCGAACCCGTTCTCTATCTGCAAAACCCCGACGGCGTCACCCGCGACATGCGCCGTCGCTCGCTCGATACGTTGGATCGCATCAACCAGAAAATCGCCGAACAAACCGGCGACCCGGAGACCGTTACCCGCATTGCCCAATACGAAATGGCTTATCGCATGCAGATGCACGCCACCGACGCTTTCGACCTGAAACAGGAAAACGAAGCCACCCACGCGATGTATGGCACCGAACCCGGAAAAGAATCGTTCGCGAACAACTGTCTGCTCGCCCGCCGTCTCGCTGAGCGCGGCGTGCGCTACATACAGCTTTTCGACTGGGGATGGGACTCTCACGGCACCGACAAGAGCACCTCACTCAGCGACGGTTTCACGGATCTCTGCAACCGCATCGACAAACCCATCACCGCTCTCATCAACGACCTAAAACGCCGCGGCATGCTCGAAGACACCCTCGTTGTCTGGGGCGGCGAATTCGGACGCACACCGATGCAGGAGAATCGCGGCGGTGGTGAAATGAAATTTATCGGACGCGACCATAACCCCGGAGCCTTCACCATCTGGATGGCCGGAGGCGGCGTCAAGGCCGGGACCACATACGGCGAAACCGATCCAATTGGCTATGAGGCTATCAAGGATAAAGTTTCCGTCCACGATCTCCACGCCACCATGCTCCACCTCCTCGGATTCGATCACGAGAAACTCACCTTCCCCTTCCAAGGTGTCGGGCAACGCCTCACCAACATCACCAAAGTCGGTACGAAAGTGGTCAAAGGTGTGATCGCGTAGGCAGAGTCCGAGCAATTTGCTTTCAGCTCTTCGCTCCGATTTCCATGCGAATGGCTCGCATAACAATTCCAAGTCCCCCAACCACGAACAACATGGGAAACCAGATCGAGTAGCCGGCCGCTTTGGAGTCGGGTTTGAGCATCGCGAAATCCGCATCAGCCGGATTCACATAAACCCGGATTTTTTTGCCTTCGGGAAACTTTTCAACCAGAGAGTCGATCTTATCGCGTTTGTTGTATTTCGGATTGCCGCGGAAATCGAACCGACTGCTCGTCTTCCGCTCTCCTTCCCACTGGTATCCGTAGAGAAGATTTAACCGATACTCGAGCGGAGTGAATTCGTGTTCTTTCCATTCCTCGACTTCTGCGGATAGCACCACTCCATCCACCTGCGGCCATGCGTGTTGCTCAACTGCACGTTGGTAGCTTTTCCACATCAACATCGTGAAGACTCCTCCCACCGCAGCAATCGACAGCCCGAGAAAAACCAAAAATATCGTACCAGCCCGTATCATTCGCCCAAAGCAACACCGTGAACCCAAAAACGCAAGCCGGCAAAACGACGAACTTGGTAGAAAATGCAACAAGTTAAGTCCGAGTTTATTCTATACACAAAAGGTGGCACCGTTAATTTTCCAGAACCTTGAAAATGAACTCAATGACCTTATCTTTACCCAAACTTGCAGGAATCTGCGGCCTCATTCTCGGCTTGAGTTTCGGCTCCAGTGCACAGGCTCAAAAAAAACCAGCTCCAGCGGGTCAAACGCCCTATTACGCCGAAGGCTACACTCCGCTTTTCAATCCTTTCCCCAACGTCACCGATCGCAGTCCGTGGTTGGTCAGAAACCTGGGTCCTGTGGGAATCGGCATCAATCTCACCCGCCCTGGCATGACCATGCAGATCAACAATGTGGAACCGGGCTCACCTGCTGAAGCCGCCGGCAAACTCCAAAAGGGCCAGATCATCGAGAGTATCAACGGGGTCGTTCTCAAGGACACCGATCCGCGTATCATTCTCGGCGACATCATCACCGAAGCAGAAGCCAAGGACGGCAAGGTGGTTCTCAAGGTCAAGGACGTCGGCGATGTGCTCGTGCAGATCCCGGTCATGGGTGCCTACAGCAAAACCTGGCCGCTCAACTGCCCGAAGTCCGACAAGATTGTTAGAAACCTCGCCGACCTCATCGCGAAACAGGATCAACCCAAATGGGGATCGGTCATTTTCCTCCTCTCCACCGGTGAGGATAAGGATCTCGAAGTGGTGAAACGCTGGATGACCGGCATCAAAACCATCGGCGGGCTCAACTGGGAAAAGGGTTACAAAGGCCCCGGCCTCTGCGAATACTACCTGCGCACCGGTGACCAAAGCGTGCTTCCTGTGATCAAACAAATGACCGAGGAACTCCGCGTTCATATGTATAGCGGTGGTTGGAGCGGTCGCGGTGCACCGGCGGCTTTCACCTACTCCGTCGGTTCCGGTCAGGTTCACGCATCCGGCGTCAACTGCATGTCTTTCCTTCACATGGCGAAACTCTGTGGAGTCGAAGTCGATGACTACATGTATACCGAGGCTTTCTCCCAATTCTACCGCTTCGCCGGTCACGGCAACGTCGCTTACGGAAACACCCTGCCCGAAGGCGGTTTCCGCGATAACGGAAAAACCAGCGGACTTGCATTCGGTCTGGGTGCCGCTGCCATGGTTTCTCCGGAAGGGGAAAATTCCGTGTTCGCCAGAGCGCGCGACAACTCGGCGATGAAAGCCTTCTATGCGACCAACTGGTTCCACGCAGCCCACACCGGCGGCGGTATGGGTGAAATCTGGCACCACACCGCAATCAATCAGGTGCGTGAAAAACGTCCGGTCTCATATCGCTCCTACTTGGACACCCGCCGCTGGGTCATGGATCTCTCACGTCGTTTCGATGGCAGCATCGGAATCGCCGGCATGGACGATCGCTACGACCGCTCCGCCACCGAGGACAACATGGACTGGGGCACGTTCTTCGCACTCACCTACACCCTTCCCCGCAAACACCTCCAACTCTTCGGAGCTCCACGAAGCAAATGGGCTAAAACCTCACCGATCGCCCGCCCATGGGGAAATGAAGCCGACGATATCTTCCATTCCATCGATCCCATCCCCGGCGGTCCGCTCACCAAAGAAGATCTCATGAACGAAACCGTTGGCAAAGATTGCTCACTTTCGGTCATCGCCACTCTCACCAATCCGAGCGCGACCGATCAAACCCTGCTCAAATACATCCATCACCCGGAATACGACCTTCGCAGCATGGCGATGGATCAGGTCGTGAAACGCGGAAAAGTCGAGATGGTTCTGCCTCTCCTCAAATCAAATGACGCAAGACTGCGTCAGGCTGGCCTGCTCGCTCTAACAGGAATGTTCAAGGGATCGCCGCTTTCAAATGACAAGGTAACGCCCGCGATGATGGCCGAAGTCGTGAAAATGCTGAATGACCCGAACGAATCCTGGTGGGTCACACTGCACGCCATCGATGCCCTCGCTCGCAGGGATGTGGCGGAAATTTCTCCTCATCGCGATCGACTGATGCAGCTGCTGAAATACAAATGCACATGGATCCAGACCTCGGCGACATGCGCCCTCGCGAAAATTTCCACCGAACCGGCGCACTACAAAGTCGTCCTACCCACCATCATCGACATGTCCGCCACTTTCCGCGTGGATTCGTCATCCTACCGTTCGTCAAAAGCAATTGCGGATGCGTTGAAAACAGCCAAGCCGGAGGTAAAAACCTTCGCAGATGGTATCCTCAAGAAAACCTTCGTCAGCATGCCTCCCGTGCTCAAGGAACCGAATACTGGTGCGGTGCTCGGCGGCGGAGCGAAAACCGTTCGCTCCCGCATCGGCAGTATTGTTCAGGAACTTCCCGGCGGCCTTGAGTTTGTGCAAAGACTGCCGAAAACCACGCTGAAATCCTACATCAGCGGCAAGGATTCCGACATGTATGTCTACAGCGGAAAGTTCACTCCAAACCCGGCGCTCGTCGGCACATGGGTTTGGGCGGTTTACCCGGCACCCAACAACCCGGGTGAAATCGAAGCAAGACTCAACGCATTCATGAAGTCGAATGGCGGAAAAGGTCCCGACAAGATCGATAAACCCAAAGACATCCTGCAGATCGTTGACGGAGGAAAAACCGCCAAGACCAAATTTTACGGCGGTTATATCTGGTCCGGAGACATGCTGATCGGGATTAATGACGATCAGGCGCTCAAAATGGAACTGCGCACCGTCAATGGTCGTGAATTCCTGCTGATCGAGCGTGGTGGATTCAATGCCGCGCCGGACAGCGACGAGGTCGTAACCATTTCTCCAGACTACCACTGCGGTTACCACGTTTACGTGAGACAGTAGTGTGATTTAACCACATGACTTTATCGAATATGGCTTTCGCATCCCTGCGAAAGCCATTATTTTTTTCATGCTTCAACCCACCAACTCCATGACCCGTCCTTTCTTCCGTAACATCATAGCGATCACCTTTCTGATCGTCCTCCCGGCAAACGCCGCTGACAAAAGCAAGAAACTCCTGATTTATGTGCTCGCCGGCCAATCCAACATGCAAGGTCATGCCGAGGTTTCGACCCTCGCTTACCTGCCGAAACCCGCCTACGTGCCAACCCCCGAGGAATGGGCCGTCCTCACTTCCTGGTTAGATCGTGATGTCAGGTTAAAAATGGAACCCACCATCAAAGAGAACCTTCTCAAGGATCCTGCCAACGCCAGTTTGCCGAGAACCGAATTCGGTGCCTTGCTCGCCGCCGCACTCAAGACCGAGACGGACAAAATCCGTGCCGCACGTTATGAGGATTTTAAAAAACGCCAGACCGACCCAGCACGCGCCGCACGTGACAAAGAGCTGGCTGCGATTTTCACCCCCAACCTCACGGACGAAAAAGTTCTGGAAGCCAGTGCCGCTGCGAAAACCCTCAAGCTGGCTCCGGATATCGCCAAGACATGGGTTGAAAAAACGGAAATCCCCGTTGGAAAGCGCACCTACATCGCCGCTTACGGCGGAGTGAATCGCGCCGAACAACCCGGCGAAGCAAGCGGACCCCTCGCCACCGGTTACGGCCCGAGACCATCGGCTTTCGGTCCAGAATACGCTTTCGGAATTTTGTTAGAAAAACAATTGGACCAACCCATCCTCATCATCAAAACCGCATGGGGTGGAAAATCCCTCCACTACGATTTTCGTCCGCCATCCGCAGGTCCATATCAACCGACCGAAGCTGAGAAAAAACAGATGGAGCAGTGGAATGTCAACAAAGCCGCTTGGGACAAATACCTCGCCGATGGAGGAACCGCCGCCGCGATGGCACAGATCGAGAAGGATTGGAAAGCGATGGAAAACGAGAAACGTACTTTCCAACCAACCATCGCCAAGCTCCCCAAGGAGGAACAAGCCGCCGCACAGCAAAAACTCGCTGAGATGAATCAGAAGAGCAAGGATCTCCAAAAATCCCTGATCCGCAATCCCGGTGAAATGCCATCCCGCGACGCCGCAGGTTTCTACTGGAAGGAAATGACCACCTTCATCCAAAAAGTGCTGGCCGATCCCAAAGCCTATCATCCCGAATACGATCCGGCAGCGGGCTACGAAGTCGCTGGTGGCGTCTGGTTCCAAGGCTTCAATGACCAGTTCGATCCCGAATACTACGGCAACTACGCCAGCAACATGGTTCACTACA
>CBFGOP010000075.1:0-11181 GCA_965650415.1 uncultured Prosthecobacter sp.
CATGGAATTGGAATTCAGCGGTGGCGAGATTTTGTGGGAAACCATTCAGCAGATGGAGGATTACCCGATTTTCCGGCTCACCTACCTGAGTTCTGCGGCGGACACCTTCACCGACGAGGACCTGAATGATATCGAGAGCAAATCCCTCGCGGCCAACCATGCGCGCGATGTCACCGGCCTGCTGATCGTGAACGGCAAGCACATCCTGCAGATTCTGGAAGGCCGGGAATCCGCCGTCCGCGAGCTCTACGCCAAAATCTCCAAGGACCCCCGCCACACGATTACCAAACTCGTTTCCACCGTCGAGGACGAGGGCCGCATGCTCATGAGCTGGAACCTCGTCGTGCGCGATGCCGCCTCGATTCCCGTCGATGTCCAGGACCAATACCGCCGCTTCTACGTCGAGTTCCTTCACGCCGAACAACCCCGCGCCATCACCATCGAAGACGTCGAGTTCCTTCAGACGATCTCGCTCTTCAGCACGTTGCCGGGGTGAGGTAGTGCGCTAACTCGTCCTTCCGTAGCCTTGCGCGAAGGAGGATCGCCGAGGGCGCCGCATGAAATGCGGAGTCAAATAACCATTTCTCAACCGATCAAATGCATCGTGCTTCGCGAGGCACACTCGGCGATGGACATCACTTAAGAAGCGCGATCCAACTCTAGACTTTTCTGGATGACCGTCACTGCCATGATGTCGAAAATGCCGGATTTGTCGGTGTATTTCGGATCGGCCAGTGGTTCGTAGAGTTGTCGGATCGCATAGGCCTCCTGGATATCGCCATTGAGCTGTTCGCGGAAAACGGATTCGAGGAAAGACAGATCCGAACGATGCGCGGTAACGGTTTGCTGCACTGAGGCATCGGAAATCTTCTCTTCCGAGACCTCACGGATATGAAGCGCCTCATCTTCGGAGATAGCGAATTGCTCTTTGATCTTTGAAATCATGTCCTGCACTGAGACTTTTTTTACCGGCGGTGCACCACCGCCACCTCCCTGCCTTGGCTTGGGTTTCTGCTGTCCGGTCGGCATTTCGACGGTGCCATTCTCGAACACCGCTGAACGCTCCACCACGGTGGCACGGACCAGCTTCATGAGTTCCGAGACCGACCCCTGCTTGATCAGTTGCGGACCGACGTAATCGCAGAATGCGACGAAAGTGCTGACTTCCGGCTCATAGCTGAAGAAGGCACTGAGGAAATGAAAGCTTTTCGAGAGCTTCGACAGCAGATGAACGAAGGATTTCCGCTCCTCGAAATCCGCAATCGCAGCTTCAAACTTCAATTTGCAGTCCTGCACCTTGGTCGCCAACTCGGCTTCCTGATTGCGTTTGATCAGATCCACAACTTCCTCGGCTTCGGGATGGCCAAAGATCCCTTTGCCGAGAATTTCCTCAAGGATCTCCAGACACTTGCCAGGTTCCGGCTCGTCGGGTTCATGGGGAGCTCCGTGGCGGTATTGATTGAACGCTTTGAGGATTGTCTTCGCGTTATTGGTAAAGTCCACCACCACCACCCCGTCCTTGTCGTTGTGGCAGCGGTTGAGTCGTGAAACGGTCTGCACCGCATTGCGATCAGCAACTGCTTTATCGAGAAACATGCCTGCAAGCAGCGGCTGGTCGAAGCCGGTTTGGAATTTGCTCGCGACGATCATGATGCGGTAGGAATCCTCCTCAAACCGCTCCTCGATCAACTCGCCTTCATTCAACCCATTCACATCGCGTTCGGTAATGAGCTTGTTGTCGCGTGGATCGACAAAATCCGAGAAGGCATAGAGCACCTTGTAATCCGCTCCTGGGCGCTCCTTGAGTTTCTCGGTGATGACACGGTGATACTCCAGCCCGGCGATGCGTGAGGTCGCAACGATCATGGCCTTGGCTCTTCCTCCGACGAGGTGCTTCACCTGTTCCTCAAAAATCCGCAGCATGACCTCGGATTTATACTGGATCAGTTCCGGGTCTTGGAACGCGACGTTCTTCAACGCCTTGGCCACGATGCCCGGCGGGTAGAGTTTATCGTCAGCAGGCAACGAAACAATCGGGCAATGCAGGTTGTAGAGAGTTTTGTAAGAAATGATGCTTTGCGCCACATCGACGATGTAATCTTCCGCGATAGCTTCGGCTTCGGTGTATTCGTCGAACGCCTTGCCGAAAAGCTGGATGGTCGCGGGCGAAGGAGTTGCCGTAAAGGCGACGTAGAGTTGGTTCAGATCCTGCTCGGCGATGACGCGCGCCATTTGATCCTGCGGATCCTCCTTGTCCTGGGCATCCTCCGCATCCGGCTCGTCGGGCGTGTGTGTGGATGCAGCGGTGATGGCGGGTTGCTCGTCCTCGTCCGGTTCGATTTGGTAAATCACCGGCTCCTCGGCTACCATGGCAAGCCGTGGTTCTTCCATGCGCAGGACTTCATTCCCCCGAAACGGCTGGCTGCGCTCGCGTGCCATGCGGCCCTCTTGCGAGCGATGTGCTTCGTCGATCAGGAACGCGACCCTCAGCTTCTTCAAGCCCTCGTCCTTGGAAATCTTGTCGAGGACGTAGTGGAATTTCTGTTGAGTGGTGACGATGATTTGATCCCGTCTTTCGATGGCGCGCCGCAGATGTCCCGAGCGATGGCAAAAGACGACTTTATCCATCAGATGGGAAAACTTTTCCAGATCCTCGCCGACGTTCTTGTCGAGCGACTTGCGGTCGGTCACGACAAACACCATGTCCACCACCTTGTCCTGTGTGCCAGGCTTGTAGAGACTGTTGAGGCGGTCGGCCATCCAGCACATGGTCAGCGTTTTGCCCGATCCTGCGGAGTGATTGATGAGAAACTTGCGGCCAATGTTCCCGTGATCCTTGAAGTGCTGTGTGATCTTTGCCGCCACTTTTTCGACGCAGCGCCGTTGATGGTAGCGCGGGAAAAGCGTGAACGCTGGGCGGGCAACGCGATCCACGGAGCCAGCTTGGGCGGGCGCGTGCACCAGATAGAACGAGATTGCCTCCAGCAAGGTTTCCTTGGAAAGCACCTCCCGGTAAAGGAACTCCACCGGATACTCACCCTCGGTCTGCGCATGGTTGGTCAGCCCGGTATTGAACCAGCGGAAATTCTTCTCCGCCGTGGGATCGGTGGCCACTTGCACATCCGTGGTGTCGGCGGCGATGTGCAGGAAGGGCAGTTGGAAAATGCGGTCGCGATGATCCCGGGCGACATATTGGGCGACGGCATCATGCACGTTCTGACCCGCGCCTTCGTGTTTCAACTCCATCGTGACGATGGGCATTCCATTTAGAAAGAACACGAAGTCCGGGCGTTGTTCTCCTTGGATAGCTAATTCAGTGATGAAAGTGATGTGATTCTCTAAATAAAGATCATTAGCCACACTCCCGCTGGAGCGTGGCTTGGGGAAATAGAGCTTGAAGTCATGGCCACGCACGCTGAGTCCGCTGCGTATGATCGACCATAACGGGCGACGACCGATTTCCTCACGCAAAGCTTTAAAGATTTCATCGCGGGCATCACTTCCGTAATCAACTTCCAGACGTTCCAATGTTTCAGACTGCGTTTTTTCGAGGAACGCGTAGAGGTGATCTTCTGCAAAATAGAAGTCAGTATCGGTTATTTCGTCTTGAGTGAGGACAGCGTGGCCGTGCACGCGCAGGAGAAAGTCCGCGATGTGGTTTTGAAACTTTTTTTCAGGAAAACCAGGCATGCGTATTAGCTGATAAGAAATTCGATCAATTCATGCAATGTAGGAATTTGCCTTCTCTTTTCCTCCAATAGTTCACGTGGAAACAGTTCCGGACATTTCTTCTTTAGGCGTTCCAGAACTTCGGTATCGCGGTCCGTGCCCAGGTGATTTCTACGGAAGCGCTGCTTCCAGTTCTTGGAATGGTGACGATCCTTGCTCGGGGGAGGATCATCCAAAAGGGTAAGAAACAATCCTTCAAGACACTGAGGCTCAGAACAAACCAGACTGATTTTGTGCTTTTTTAGCCAAATCTGTGGAATGTCATCATTTGGAACATCTGAATCCAACAAAAGCAGGCTGCGGTCGTATGATCCCAAGTTCAGATGTTTCTTGATCATACGCTCGGCCACTTGCTTTGAGCCTCCTCCTTGCCCAGCATCCACCTGCACTCTGGCACGGATCTCGCAAGCGTAAACTGTGCGTAGGTGGTTGAGAAAAACCGCTTCGGTCTTCCCTTCACCATACACGAGTATGCTCTCTTGACGTGCCATACTTAGAATCGTTCTGGTTCGGGTATCGCGGCATAGCGACCTGCATTGTAATTGGCGAAAAAGTTCTCTTCTCGCCGCACACCCGCCAGGTCCGAAAGGCGGCGGACATGGCTGACATTGTCGTGATCTTTCTCTACGAAGACAATCTGCTCTTTGGACAACTGATTGAGTATCTCCATGTGATGACAGGTGAAGAGCAGCTGAGCTCGCTTGGGATTGCTATGGCGGTCCACAAAGAGATCCAAAAGGAGCGGAATCAGGTGCGGATGAAGATCGGATTCCATTTCATCGATCACCGCCACGCCGCCTTCTGTAAGCACAGGAAGAAAAGTGCGCAACATCACGAACAACCGTTTTGTTCCTGCGGATTCGTGCGTAAGTGGCAGTTCGAAGACCGAATTTCCAGAACGGTGGGAAACGAACGGCAATGGGATCTTTTGGGTAGCGCCGGTTTTATCGTTCAACACATCGATTTCCTTAATACGAAAACCGGAAATACCGAGATCCGCCGCCTTCAGGCGTGCTTCGATATCCGCAACGAAATGCGGATTGTCACGCAGGTATTCCCCACATTGCACGAGTTCCGATGTGCGATTGCCATGAACAACCTCAGCCTTACCCATGCGGTCCACGTTTGTCTCAAACGTTCCGAGTGATGCCATCACTTTCTTGAACTCTTGGCGACCGGTCACGAGTCCAGCGGAGAGCATGGATGCGTTCGGCCGCTCCTTGAGAAGATTGCGCAGTGTGGTTAAGTCGGTAAAATCATCGTCCTGGTTGAGCAGAGCTCCGCGAGCTCCTTCGTGCCTCTTGAGGACGGTGCGAAATGAATTGGTTTCGGGATTTCGGAGGGAGAGTCGCTCCTCAAGCACTTTCTTGCGCGTCAGCTTTGCCTCATAACGATAAACGCGTCCATTACCTTCGAATTCCATCTCTACACGGGTCGGGTCGCTCACCCTTGTGAGGAAGGGATCAACCGGAATAATTTCTTCTCCTTCTGCCGGGTGGTGGTACGAGTGACGGATAAAAAAGTTCAGGAAGGCCGTCAGCTTAAGCAGATTTGTTTTACCGGATGCGTTCGGGCCGAAGACGCCGGCCAACACGGTCACTTTATCTCCGCAGACGGACTCTGCGAAGGAGTCGTCCGTGGGTGTTTTGGCGCTAGTCGTCAGCGCCAGCTCGCCCGAATCCCGGAAAGAGCAAAAGTTCTCAAATTTCAAATGACGAATCATGGCTGGGGCACTCTACGCCAGGAATCCGAAAAAATTCCACAAATTTGTCAAAAATTCTGCAAAATTTGCATAATTTTTTGATTTTTATCGTTATTTGCGCTGGTTTGCAGCCTCCGCTCGGGCCACATCCGCCTCGGAAATCCGCCGCTTGCCGGTGACGCATTCGTGGATCAGCGACTTGCGGTAGGCGGTAAGGGTGGTGAGCTGGGCGGTGATGCTGGTTTCCACATCGCTTATTTTAGAGGTGATCTCCCGAATGAATAGGCCGATTTCTTTTTGTTCTCCGAGAGGCGGAGCAGGAACTTTGAACTTTTTGAGATCTTTGAATCTAAGCGAGGGTTGCATGATAAGCGAAATAGTTCTGCGCTCTTGTTCAAAAAGCTCAGTCACAGCTTTTTCGTAATAAATGATATCCAAGTTTTTCAGCCATGGAATCATTAGTGTGCAGTTCTGTGACAATGTTAGCTTACCACTCACCAAACGCGTAGTCATCGCTTTGGCTCCTACAGTAGTTGCAAGAATAACAGGTGAATCAAAATCGAACTCGTATGTATCAATAGAACCCATCATTCCCTCATTGGAAGTTTGTCCACTGTATACTGGGAAGGGACCTTCGTTGGCTGCGATATAGACTTGGGTTATTTCCTGCGCCCGTGAGCCTTTTTTGTAATAAAAAAGCCCGCTAAGTTTTTTTGTTGTCCAATGTTCCGGAATCGGCCCGAGCCAGTCCACGCCCGAGTCCTTCATCTTCACCTTGGGGTTGAGGCCTTGGGTGACGGCTTTTTGGATGATGGATTTGCGGAGGGCGTCGAGGGTTTCGAGCTGCTTGCGCTTCGTCTCCACCGCCCGGTCGATGGCCGCGCAACTCGCGTCCAGATACGCCGCGATCCGCTTCTGCTCGGCGAGGGGCGGGAGAGCTATGTTAACACCAAGATAGTGGTATAGTGCAAGGTTTTGGATGCCTGTTGTTTGGCGGACATGCGGACGGTTTACGTTTGAGTCGTAAAGAGCCGAGAGATGGTAATGGAGGTATTTCGGGTTTTTAGTTGGAGCAACTTCGAGCTTGGCTATGAAATTAGAACAAATCGCATCGAATGGAAGTGTGCCGGGATAAACGACTCTGCCAACCCACTGGTTTTCGCCGCCCCCCGATTTCTCAATCAACAAAGAAGAACTAGTTACCTGTCGCTGTTGAATCTTCGAATCCTTGATTCGGCGGATTGTAAGATCATTTTGCTTTACGGAACCATTACAAAAATCGGCAACTCGAAGAACCACTATGTCTTGACCTTCTGAATCCGAGTCAGGGTCATCTCCCCATTCACCTCCCGCTACTGATGTGAGGCAATCTTTTATACGATCCCTCTTCCACTCAAAAGGTGATTCATCAGTCCACTGTCTAGTTCTGATTTCGGTCATTTTATCCCCTCCTCAATTAGTCCCTTCAGCAGCCCTTCCGCCTCTTTCTCCAGCGCCCAGAACTGTCTCAACAAATCATCGGCGGCGGGTGGCGGGGTGTAGCGGTAAAAATATTTGTTAGGTAAAATTTCGAAGCCGAGCTGCGGGCGATCTTCCCAGCGGATGATGGGTTTTTCGATTTCGCGTTCCAGGAAGGCGGGAATGTATTTCTCCGGTTTTCCGGCAGAATCGAAGGGGATGTATTCGTCGTCCTTGATGTAGTGGCGGTGAGTGTAGGTGACTTCGGTTTCGAGTTTGTCGAGAGTGGCGGCGGTGAGTTTGCCCATTTCCTTGCCGAAGCGCGGGGCGATGGCCTGTTTGTAGAGTTCCACAAAGCTGTCGTCCGGGCCGAGGGTGAGATCGAAAGCGTGGACCTTGCCGCTCTTGGGCGCGGTGACGCGGATGTGCAGGGTCATTTCGCTGGCGTAGAAGTCCTGCTTGGATTTCACGTTGGCGACCTTGAACTGGACGGGAAAGGGTTCGGTGATGATGGCGGGCTGATCGGATTCATCGGTCTGCCAGAAGACGACCTCCACCTTGTGGAAGGCGAAGTCCGCCTTGGTGAAAAAGCGGACGTTTTCATCGGAGAATCCTTTCTTCCAGCCCTTCTGGTAGCGGTCTTCGATCCACTGGCGGTGGCCAGCGACGATGCGGTTGCGCTTGCTGCCGAAGGATTTGGGCTCTTTCTCGAACTGCTGGCGGGCATCGAGGATCATGATGCGGCCGTTACGGCCGATGGCATCGCGGTCGTTGCGCAGGAGCCAGATGTAGGTGTAGATGCCGGTGTTGTAAAACAGCTCGTTGGGAAGCATGACGATGGCATCGAGCCAGTCGTTCTCGAGGATCCAGCGGCGGATCTCGCTCTCGCCTTCGCCGCAGTCGCCATTGCTGAGCGGGGAGCCGTTGAAGATGATGGCGATCTTGCTGCCGCCCTGGGCGGGGAATTTCATCTTGGCGAGGGCGGTCTGGAGGAAGAGCAGCGAGCCGTCGTTCACGGCGGGCATGCCGGCCTGATAGCGGGTTTTGCGCAGCTTTTCCGCCTGATCCTGATAGCCGTCCTTGCCGCCCCAGGTGACGCCGAAGGGTGGATTGCTGAGGGTGTAGTCGAACTGGAACTGGCCTTCGGGAAACTGGTCGCCGGGTTCCTTGCTCTGGGGATCGTGTGGGATGAGGGAATTCCCCCAATGGATGGTGGCCTGTGCCTCACCGCGGATGAGTGCCTCGGAGCGTGCGATGGCATAGGTTTCCGCCAGATACTCGGTGCCGTGCAGGGTGATGAAGCGGTTCACGCGGTCGCGCTCTTCCTCGGTGGTGGCCTTGTCGAGCAGGTGCTCCTTGGCGACATAAAGCATCCCTCCAGTCCCGCAGGCGGGATCGTAGATGGAGGTGTGGCGGGTGGGCACAGGAATCTCTAACAACTCAACCATTAGGCGGATGATCTCACGTGGGGTGAAGTGATCCCCTGCGGCCTCGGCATGGGCTTCTGAGAAGAGTCGCAGCAATTCCTCATAGACGTAACCCATCTCCAGGCTGGAGAGTTTGTCGGGGCCGAGGTCGAGAACGGAATATTGGTTGAGGATGGGCGCGAGGCGGGCGTTCTTCACCATCTTGCCGATAACGGCGCGGTAGTCGAAGCTATCGAGGATGTCCTGCACGTTCTCCGAGAAGCCCTTGAGGTAGGCGCGGAAGTTTTTCTCCAGCAGGGTGTGGTCCTCCTCGTAGATTTTGCGCAGCGTCCAGTCGGTGGCGTTGGAGAAGCCGGGGGATTGCTTCGGGTTCAGCTCCAGGCCTTTGACGAGCTTGGCGAGGTCGGCCTCGGAGATGTTCTTGCGCCCGGCGCGGATCTCGGCGGCCTTTTTCTCACGCCACTGGATGAGCACGCACTCAAGACGGCGGATAGTGATGATGGGCAGGACGACGTTCTGGTATTCGTTCGCCTTGAACTTTCCGCGCAGCCGCTCTGCGGATTTCCAGATCTCCTCGGTGAGGTTGTTGAGGCGGGCTTTGTCGAGATGGGATGCGGGCTGAGACATAAAAACCGTGAAATTCTGAGAGGCTTAATTTTTGAATATCTAGATCCTGAGATTTTGAATATTCGTACGCTAGCTGGCACAGCCAATCCGCAAAGCCAAAACGGCAGGATTTTGAGAAAGGGTGGAGAGCTCGCATGTGCCTGCGCAGGCCAATGACAAGATTCATCCCGACCTTAAGACTTTTGACTTTAAGACCTTCGACTCTTCCCCGTCCCCCGATCATACGCTAGCGCTCCGAGAGAATTTCGTCTTCAATTCTCGTCATGCTCCGGTTCATGCTGCTCTTCTCCTCGCTCTTCGCTCTCTGCTCCACGCTAGGCTTGGCGCAAGACAAGCCGCTGTTGCATCCCTTGTTCTCGAATCATGCGGTGTTGCAGCGTGGGTGTGTGGTTCCGGTGTGGGGATGGACGGAGCCCGGGAAAAAGGTGGTGGTTGAATTTGCGGGGCAGAGAAAAGAGGCGCTGGCGGGTCAGGATGGGAAATGGGTTTGTCAGTTGGATCCGATGGAGGCGTCGGCCGAGGGTCGGACGCTGACGATTGAATCCCATGGGCGTTCGCGACGGGTGGAGATTTCGGATCTGTTAGTCGGCGATGTGTGGTTGTGTTCCGGGCAGTCGAACATGGAGATGGGGATTGCTGCGTGCGGAGAGGATGAGGAGATCAAAAACGCGAATTTCCCGAACATCCGCTTGCTGACGATTCCCCATGAGGTCGCTTACAAACCGCAGGAGCTGTTTTCCGGATCATGGAAGCCGTGCACGCCGCAAAACGTGGGTGAAGGAGGCTGGGGAGGATTTTCCGCTGCGGCTTATTTTTTCGGGAAAAAACTCCATCAGGAACTCAACGTTCCCATCGGCCTGATCCATTCGTCATGGGGCGGAACCATGATCGAGGCATGGATGAGCGCTCGCTCGCTCGAGGGCTTTCCCCACACGGAGAAGCAGCTGAAACTGGTGAATGAAATCGGCAGCTCAAGCGAAGCGGATCCGATGGCAGCCATCATGGACGCATGGTTTCTGAAACATGATCCCGGCACGCAAAAAGGTTGGAACAAGGAAACCACCGATACCTCGACATGGCGGGAAGTCACCTTGCCGAACACCTACGCCACATGCGGGATTCCCGGCTACGAGGGCACGGTCTGGATCCAACGCGAATTCGATCTGCCCGCCGGTTGGGAAAAGAAGAACCTCATTTTCCAACTCGGCACCATTCACGATACCGACACCACATGGCTGAATGGGAAAGAGATCGGTCGCAACGATTCCTATGAACGGGTCACCCGCTACAACGTTCCGGCGGGAGTTGCCAAGGCTGGGAAAAACATCATCACCCTGCGCATCACCAATGCCGGTGGTGGCGGGATCGAGGTCAACGGTCCGCAGATGATGGTGACTTCGGATTTGGCAGACAGCGCCTCTGTGCCTCTTTCCGGAACATGGCGTATGCAGGAAACCGCGAGCAAGGGTCAGACGGGTCGGCCCCTGATCGGAAACCCGCGCGTGCCATCGGTGCTCTACAACGCGATGATCGCTCCCTTGGAGCCCTGTGCTCTAACAGGTGTGATCTGGTATCAGGGAGAGGCGAATGCCGGAGCGGCCAAAACCTACGGCAAACTCCTTCCCGCGATGATCGCCGATTGGAGGAAACAGTTCAAACGCGATGACCTGGCGTTTCACATCGTTTCCCTTGCGAACTATCAGGATGCCGGAGACCAGCCACGCGATCACGGCTGGGCGGAGTTGCGGGAGGTCCAGGCTCTAACAGCCAAGAACGACAAGCATGCCGGACTGGCCATTGCAATCGACATCGGCGATGCGAAAGACATCCATCCGAAAAACAAACGCGATGTCGGGCTTCGTCTCGCGTTGAGCGCGTTGGGGAAAACGTATGGGAACTCGATTCCTTACTCGGGTCCGTGGTTCAGGGAAATGAAAGCGGAGGGCGACAAGATCCGCCTTCACTTCGATCACACCGAACAAGGCCTCCAATTCAAAGGCACCACCGAGAAGAGTTTCGCGATTGCCGGTGAGGATGGGAAATTCGTTTGGGCAAAAGCGGAGATCGATGGCGAGACCGTGATCGTATCGTCACCCACGGTCACCAAGCCTGTTGCGGTGAGATACGCATGGGACGCGAATCCGGAAGCGTGTTTGTATAACGGAGCGGGGTTACCGGCCGTGCCGTTTCGGACAGAAAAGCCCACGGAGTGAGGCTTTTCTTGTCTGTTCTTGGTTC
>CBFGOP010000076.1:0-11178 GCA_965650415.1 uncultured Prosthecobacter sp.
AAAACATTTTCCGGTAACGATTCCCAGTGGAAGGAAGTTCTCAAGAAAGGTTTCGATTCCGCAGCTCCAGGCTATCCCGTGGTTTCAGTCCTGGCCACTGCCACCGCGGAAGATGTGATCTCTAAGGCAACCGCGAGCGAACCGAGCAAGGACAAACTCGATGTTGTTTTCTCCACCGATGCCTCCGTTTATGATGGTCGCTGGATCGACAACGGTTGGTTGCAGGAAGCACCCGATCCGATCTCCAAACTCACTTGGGACAACGCGGTTCTGATTGCTCCGAAGACCGCCAAAGAGCTCGGTATTTATGATGAGATCATCGCTCTTGAGACCAAATTTGCCTCACGCTCTCCGGACAACGAGGGTGAACACCGCAAGTCCCCGATGATCAAGATCACGGTGAACGGTCAATCACTCACCATCCCTGTTCTCGTTTCCTTCGGTCAGGCCGAAAACACGCTCATTATTCCTCTCGGCTACGGCCAAGGTTTCAACGACGAGGATGAGTTGGGTCGCGATACCAAAAATAGCGGCCACGTCGGTCAGGTCGGTGTGAACCGCGGTTTTGATGCCTATCCGCTCCGCACCACGGAAACTTCCTATTTCGCCACCGGCGCAACGATCGAGAAAACCGACGGTCGTTACTCCGTCGCACTTACCCAAGAGCACAACGCCATGTATGGCCGAGCTCTGGCACGTGAGATTTCCACCGACGACGCCGCGCACAAGGGTGATTTCAAAGCCCAGCTTGCGAAGGTCAAGAAACAGGGCAACGACTCCCACGCCCCTGAAAACATTTCTCTCTACAAACAAGAGGATATCAACGGTCAGCCGCTGCTGAGCGACAAGCTCCATCAGTGGGCGATGACCATCGACCTCTCGTCCTGCATGGGTTGCAACGCCTGCTTGGTTGCCTGCCAGTCCGAAAACAACATTCCGATTGTTGGCAAAGAACAAGTCGCCAAAGGTCGCGAGATGCACTGGATCCGCATGGATCGTTACTTCGCCTCGCAAGAATACGAATTGGACAGCCACGGTAACAAAATCAAAACCAAGGATGGTTACAAAAAGAATCCCGAGTGGATCCGCGACAACCCGGCGCTCGTTCCCCAGCCGGTTGCCTGTATGCAGTGCGAATCGGCACCATGCGAAACGGTTTGCCCGGTCAACGCCACGGTCCACACGGAAGACGGCCTCAACGCCATGGCATACAACCGCTGTATCGGAACCCGTTACTGCGCGAACAACTGCCCATATAAAGCACGTCGCTTCAACTTCTTCGATTACAACAAGCGCAACCCGCTCATCAAAAATAACCTCAACAAAGGTCCGTTGGGCGAGCGTCAGGTTGGTGAATCCACCCACCTTCAGAAAAACCCGAACGTCACCGTGCGTATGCGCGGCGTGATGGAGAAGTGCACCTACTGCGTGCAGCGTATCAAGGCAGCTGTCATCCGCCAGAAGCGTGGTCAGAAACAAGGCGTGCTCGAGTCCGGAAAACTTTCCACCGATGCCTCCAACAACGTTTCTACCGAAACCCTGCGCATCCCGGTCGACTCCGTCAAAACCGCCTGCCAAGACGCCTGCCCGGCGGAAGCGATCACTTTCGGAAACAAACTCGATGAAACGGCATCCGTCATGGGACGCGCGAAACTTCTGGAGCGTAACTACGACCTCCTTAACTACATCGGAACCCTTCCACGCACCAGTTATCTGGCTCGCGTGAAAAACCCGAACCCTTCGATGCCCGATGCTCCATACATCGGCCAAGCCACCATCCACATGGTCTAAAATTTCATACTTCAATGGCCTCTAACACCAACCACGCATCCCACGCTGATACAGGAATCAAACTTCCTGTGCTCAAGCGTGAAAAGTTGATCCTCAATGAACGGTCCTATCACTGGATCACCGACCGTATCTGCGGCATCATTGAAAACCGCCAGCCATTCCTTTGGTGGTTGTTGTTCATTCCATGCTCCCTCATCGCCTTGATCGGGGTGGGTGGTGGTTTGACCTATCTCGTCGCCAGCGGTGTCGGTGTCTGGGGCATGAGCAACCGCGTGTTTTGGGGTTGGGATATCACCAACTTCGTTTTCTGGATCGGTATCGGCCACGCCGGAACCCTGATCTCCGCGGTGCTTTTCCTAACCAGACAAAACTGGAGAACCTCGATCAACCGCGCGGCGGAAGCGATGACGATCTTCGCGGTGATGTGCGCGGGTATTTTCCCCGCGTTCCACGTGGGTCGGGTCTGGTTCGCATGGTTCCTTGCGCCGGTTCCAAACGCCAACGCCATCTGGCAAAACTTCAAATCTCCTCTGCTCTGGGACGTGTTCGCGGTTTCAACCTACTTCACCGTTTCCCTGATTTTCTGGTTCCTCGGCATGGTTCCCGACCTCGCGACGATCCGCGATCGTTGCAAGCCCGGTATCCGCAAGATTCTCTACGGAATTTTCGCTCTCGGTTGGAGAGGTGGAAACCGTCAGTGGAGCCACTATGAGATGGCGTATCTTTTGCTCGCCGCGCTTTCCACACCGCTGGTTCTCTCCGTGCACTCGGTCGTTTCGTTCGACTTCGCCACCTCCGTGGTTCCTGGCTGGCACACCACCATTTTCCCGCCTTACTTCGTGGCAGGTGCGATCTTCGGTGGCTTCGCAATGGTGCTTACGATCATGATCCCGGCCCGTTTCATCTACGGCCTGCAGGATTTGATCACCATGAAGCACATCGACAACATGGCGAAGATCATTTTGCTCACCGGCACGATCGTCGGTTACGCCTACCTGATGGAGCTTTTCGTCGCGTTCTATTCCGGGGCGATCTACGAGATGGATGCCTTCAAATTCCGTATCACCGGTCCTTACTGGTGGGCTTACGCGGCGATGATGTCGCTCAACGTGCTTTCTCCTCAGATTTTCTGGTTCAAATCGATGCGTGAAAACCTTTGGGTCGTGATGGCAGTCGCGATGTGCGTCAATGTCGGCATGTGGTTCGAGCGTTTCGTGATCATCGTCACCACGCTGGCCCGTATGTGGCTGCCGGGTGACTGGAAAACCTACAGCCCATCCGGAGTCGAGATGATGACCTTCGTCGGTACCATCGGCATGTTCCTCACCCTGTTCCTTCTCTTCCTCCGTTTCCTTCCGTGCATCAACATCGCCGAGGTCAAATGGACCAAACTCGAGAGCGATCCTCACTTCGAAGACAACGAAGAACATCCGGACAAAGGCGCCGAAGAAATCGCCGCCTACCAACAGGAGCTGGAACCAACCAAAGGCTGAATTCCTGAAAACTGAAAACTTCAAACTGAAAACTTTTTTAACGTGAGCACTACCCGAAAACGAGTTTATGGCTATCTCGCCGAGTTCAAAAGCGCTTCCGCGCTCTACAAAGCGGCTGAGAAGGTTCGCGATGCCGGTTTCCGCAAATGGGATTGTTACACCCCGTATCCTGTCCATGGTCTCGATGGCGCGATGGGCTTGAAACGTTCCATTCTTCCTTGGTTCGTTTTCTTCGGCGGTGTGGCTGGCTGTGCAACCGCCTTTACCCTGGCTTACGTGACCCAGGTCGTGATCTACCCGACCGTGGTTCAGGCAAAACCGACCAACATCTGGACGATTCCCGCGTTCTTCCCGGTAATGTTCGAACTCACCATTTTGTTCTCCGGTTTCACCGTGCTCTTCGGTCTGCTGGGCCTGATGCAGTTGCCGCGCCTCAACCATCCTTTGTTCGCCAGTAAACAATTCCATCGCGCGACCGATGACGGTTTCTTCATCGCCATCGAGGCCCGTGACGAAAAATTCAGCCCCCAAGGCACCCGCGATCTGCTTGCAGAAATCGGGGGAGAGAACATCGAACTCGTCGAAGAAGAACAAGACTAACCCTTTCATCCGCACCCTTTAATCCATCATGCGCTACTTCTTTTTAGCATACGCCATCATCGCAGTTCTCGTTGTCGGGATGCTGGGATTCCGTGGTCAGCATTTCTCCAAACCTCCTGTCCAAATCTTCAATGACATGGACAACCAAGATAAGGTGAAAGCCCAATCGCCCAACGGATTTTTCGCCGATCGCCAAGGAGCCCGTCTGCCAGTCGACGGAACCCAAGCCCTGGGTTTCAACGAGGCAGGTAGCCGTGAAATCGGTGGAATTCCTGAATATGAATTTGGCGGACAAACCGGTTACTACTACACCGGACACGTCGGAGATTACTTCGGCACAGGCATGCCGGAAGAATTGGCTCTTGAGACGGTCGAAGACGCGGCTGCTTTGATCAAACGCGGCGAAGAGCGTTACGGGATTTATTGCGCTGTCTGCCATGGTGATACTGGCAACGGTCTTGGAATCACCTCGCGTTACGGTGTTCCCGGTATCGCCAACCTCCATCTCGATCCATTCAAATCCGCCGCTTATCCCGATGGCCGCATGTTCGAAGTCATCACCGCTGGCAAAGGCCAGATGAGTGGTTACGGAGCCAACATTCCCGTCCGTGATCGCTGGGCGATCATTTCCTACGTTCGCACTCTCCAAGCCGCCAAAGAAGCAGCAACCGCAGCCAAATAAATTTCCCGATGTCCCACCACGTTACATCCGCAGACATAGCCATCCATGGTGACCACCTCGATTCATCGAAGGTCTCCAAGGTGAAAACCATCGCCCTCCTGATCGCCGCCGTCGGCACCATCGCCAGCCTTCTCGGCTTGTTCGGTGTTTTCGGCGCACGCTTCCAAGGCACCTACGCCTACTCATGGGTTTTCGCCTACTACTTCTTCCTGACCCTTTCCATCGGTGGGGTGTTCTGGACGCTGCTCCACAACGTTTCCAACTCGGGGTGGGGGACTTCGGTGCGCCGCACCTTTGAAAACCTCGGCTCCACTTTCCCATGGATTTTCCTGTTAGGTCTTCCTCTGCTTTTCCCTCAGGTCAATCAATACCTCTTCGAGTGGATGAACATCCATCGCGATGCGAAAGGCGATGTGAAGGAGCACCTTCATCACGTTGACCACCTGCTTTACAACAAGCATTGGTACATGAACATTCCGTTCTGGTTCGGACGCTTCGCCTTCTACGGCATCGGCCTCACCGCGGTGATTTATTTCCTTCGCAAACTTTCCACCGATCAGGACACCGACCCAAAACCCGGTGTGAATCGTTTGCTCCGTGCGCGTTTCCACTCGACCTACACCCTCATCATCTTCGCCCTCACCATCACCTTCACCGGTTTCGATTTCCTCATGGGTCTGGATTACAAGTGGTTCTCCACCATGTGGGGTGTATATCTCTTCTCCGGTTCGGCGCTCAACTCCATGGCGGTAATCGTTCTGATCTGCGCATGGTTGAAAAGCCAGGGACACCTCAAACACGTCACCGGTCCCGAGCATTTCCACATTATGGGCAAGCTCATGTTCGCCTTCACGACCTTCTGGGCCTACATCACGTTCTCCCAATACTTCCTCATCTGGTATGCCAACATCACCGAGGAAACTTCCTACTTCCTGATCCGCAACACCGGTCACTGGAACACCGGCATGATCTGCTTGGTGATCTTCCACTTCATCGTTCCTTTCATCGTTCTGCTCCAGGCTTGGCTGAAAAAGAATCCGAAGTATCTCTCCATCGTTGCGATCTACACGCTCTGCATGCACGCACTCGATCATTACCTGATCACCATTCCCGAGCGCGGTGTGTCTTTGGCGAAAATCAATCCTGCTGCCTTCCCTGAAGGAATCAGCACATCCGTTCCCGGTGCCTTCTGGGGTGACATCTTCGCCTTCGTCACCATCGGTGCCGCCTTCCTCTTTGTTCTTCTTCGCGCGATCGGCCAGCATTCGGTTTACCCGAACCGCGACCCACGCATCCTCGAATCCGCCAACCTTTCCAACTGATCTATCTCTCTAACCGCATGGACCCCACTCGCGATAATCCAATCATCCGTTTCAAGGCATTCATCGATGGCCTTGGGATCTTCACGTTCTTCGCCGTCATCATCCTCATCCTCATGTTGGGTGTCGCCGCTTTCGGCTGGTTCAAGAAAGGCCAGGAACCCGAAGACAAGGCCGCTCAGACACGCTTGGTCACCAAATCCGAAGTCGATGCGGAACAGGCGAAATTTCTGACCGAGGAAGCGATCGATGCCGTGACTCCGAATGTTGCCAAACTTCTGGTGAAATCGAACCCGATTGCAGTCGAATTACCAGCACAGGTGGTTCCGGGTTCGGAAACCGAGAAGAAACTCGCCGCAGATGTGCCGATCGATCCGGCACAGATGGAAATCGGCAAGGCTCAATATCTGGTTTGCGCCGCCTGCCACGGACAAAACGGTGAGGGTGGTCCTGCAGGGCCTCCGCTTGCTGGCTCCGAGTGGGTTACCGGCCCGGCTTCGAATCTGATCCTCATTCAGCTTCGTGGTCTAACAGGTCCGATCGAGGTAGCCGGCAAGGTTTACGAGTTTCCTGCTGGCATGATGGCCATGGCCTATCAGACCGACGAGCAGATCGCAGGAGTTCTCACCTACATCCGCAACAGTTTCGGCAACAAGGCTCCGGCGGTCAAACCCGAGGAGGTAACGGCACTTCGTGGCGAGGTTGGAAAACCACCGGTCACCGTCAAGGATCTCATCAAGCCCTAAGCCACAGAAGCTCAAACGATTTACCCAGTCCCAATGTCCACAGAAACTGCAACCACCACTCAACAAGATGCTCAGCTTCGTGCCGGTATTGACCGCTCGCTGCGCCATCCTGTGATGTTCTTCCTGACAAGCGGAGCTGCATGGCTCGCGATCTCATTGATCCTCGGAATCATCTCATCCGTCAAAATGCACGCTCCGGAATTTCTGGATGGTTGCTCGTGGCTGACCTACGGTCGCACCCAAGCGGCTCACCTCAATACATTGATCTACGGTTGGGGATTCCAAGCTGCCTTCGGTGTGATCATCTGGATCATGTCCCGTTTGTCCCGTCAGCATTGCAAAGCGGCGGGAGCGATCCTGACCGCGGGTCACGTCTGGAACCTCGCCGTCAGTGCGGGTGTGTTGGGGATTCTCGCAGGTTACGGAACCGGTATGCCATGGATGGAGTTTCCAGCTTTCACCTGGCCGGCGCTGTTGCTGAGCTATTTTGCGATCCTTACCTGGTCGATGGTTCAGTTCAAAGTCCGTCCCGAAGGTCACGTTTACATTTCCCAATGGTATCTCCTGGCAGCGATGATCTGGTTCCCATGGGTTTTCCTCACCGCCAATCTGCTGATCCACGTTTTCCCGGGCCATCCGCTGATGTCCACCGGCATCAATGCCTGGTATAAATCCAGCCTGATTTTCCTGTTCTTCACTCCGGTAGCTCTTGCCACCGCGTTTTATCTCATTCCCAAAGTAACGGGTCGCGCGATCTACAGTTACTCACTCGCGAAGCTCGGCTTCTGGTCGCTGGCGATCATCATGCCATGGGCGGGGATGCAGAAACTTGCGGGCGCGCCCATTCCTTACTTCATGCCCTATCTCGGTGCGGCTGCGACGATTTTGTTCTTCGTTCCCGCATTCACCGCCGCGTTCAATCTTCTTCGCACGGCTTTCCTTGATATGGAAATCGTCAATCACAGCCCATCCCTTCGTTTCACCATGACCGGAGTGGTCTGTTTGGTGGTGATGGCGGTTGCAGCGGTGGGATTGAATCTGCCCAGTTCCACCCTCAAGCTCACCCAGTTCAGCCTTTCGGGCTACGGATTTGAAATCCTGGCGATCTACGCTTTCTTCAGTTTCGTCATGTTCGGAGCGATCTATTTCATCGTGCCCCGCATCACGCGTCGCGAATGGATCTCGCGCCGCCTGATCAAAACTCATTTCTTCCTCTCTATTTACGGAATCATCACTGTTGCCATCGTCGCGATGTTCGGTGGTCTGATGCAGGGTATGGGTCAGGAACGTTTTGACCAGCCATGGCACTCCGCCGCGAAAGATGCAGTGCCATACGCTTTGGCCACCACCCTTGCCTGGTGCATCATCCTGTTCTCGAATGTTTTCTTTTTCCTGCACCTGGCCTTCATGTGGATCGGCCTCGGCCGTCGCAGCAATCACCCGACCCTCCTGATCTCCGATCACGGTCACAGCCCGCACGGTGAGGAAGGTGACATCGACAACGTCGGTCCAGCCACACCATCCGCCCACTAATTTTACTCCACTAACCCACATCTATGAGCTTTCGCACTTTCTTCATCAGCCTCTCTGTTAGTTTCGGAGTCGCTTGGTTGGCTATTGTCATCGTTCCTTACTTTGAAATGCGCGCCATCGAGCCGGTATCGATGGGCGAGGAAGCCACAGGAACCAATGCCATTTACATTCCCAAGCGTGCCGGACGGGTTGCTGACGGTTCCCAGGTCTATGCGCAAAACGGTTGCTATCTCTGCCACAGCCAATTGATTCGTCCTGACTATGCAGGCACCGAGGTGTATCGCCCTGACTTCGCCGGATACGTGAACAAGGATGCGGGAATCGATACCCGCCGCGAAACCAACGTGTTCGATTACGCGGGTGAGAAATTCGCCCATGTCGGCGTTGCCCGTTTGGGTCCGGATCTTTCAAACCTCGGTGTGAGGGTTGAAAAGTTCTACGCGAAAGACATTTCACCTGAAAACTGGTTGTATCGCCACCTCTACGATCCTCGTTTCGAACCCGAGCGCCGTGAGTCCGGCTGCCCGTCCTATCGTTTCCTTTTCAAAGAGAAAAAAGTCACCGGTAACCAATCCGATGAAGCCCTTCCGTTCACCGGTCCGAAGGGTGGGGAGATGGTTCCGACTCCTGAGGCACGGGCTCTGGTTTCCTACCTTTTGTCGTTGAAAAAAGACCATGCTGTGCCAGCGGTATTTGATTTTTCGCCCGCCGATCCTGAATCCGCAGAAGCCAAAGCAGCTCCTTGATTTTCCTTATATCCGCTTTTTGATCCCAAAGAATTATTTCCACCATGTCATCGAACAGTCCGCAATCGAATCAGAAACCTGACCTCGACGAATCCATCAACGTCACGCAAGCGCATGGACGTGTGGTTTCGGAGTCAGCTGCTACCGCCCGCGAAAAACGGATTGCCGATAACGGTCACGAGCCGATCTCGCTCTGGGTCATCGTTGCTTGCGGTGTGGTTCTTTTGGTCGCCGGTGGTGTCATGGGCGGCGCTGGCAAATGGTTCGATTACGATTCATTGGTTCGCGAAAACTACGTCCGCAGCAAACCTCCCGGATTGGAAGACTCCGGACCGAAGCCCAAAGAGGCTCTCATTGCTTTCAGTGAGCGCGGTGCAAAAGTCTATTCGACCAAGTGCACCGGTTGTCACGGAAACGCAGGTCGTGGTGATGCAAATTATCCGTCCCTTGCCGGTTCCGCATGGGTTACCGGTGAAACTCAAAAACTTGCGATGGTGATTCTCAACGGTCTTCAAGGGCCCACCAGCACGGGGAAAGTCTACGGTGCGGGAGTCATGCCTGCCCAAGGCGCCGGTATGACAGCTGACGACTTGGCTGGATTGATGACCTATCTGCGCAACAATTTCGGCAACAGCGTTGGTGATGTGGTAACCAAAGAAATGGCTCAAGCCGCATTTGACGCCTCGTCCTCGCGCGAGAAGGCGGGTGGCCCGGTGACTGCCGAGGAACTCGCAGCCAAGCACAAGCAAATGCTTCCCGGTGAGGCACTGGATCCGAAAACTCCGGTACTGCCAACCACACTGGAGCCAGCGAAGTAATTTTTCCAAGAGACATCACCCAACCCGGCTTTCTAACATTTACCAATACGCCTTAACCAACTTATGAGCGCACATGCTGCATCTTCACCCGGTCATGATCACTCGCACGATGATCATCATCACGATCCCGGTTTCTTCAAAAAATACCTTTTCTCCACCGATCACAAAACCATCGGTATTCAGTATGGAATCACCGCTTTGCTGTTTTTGGCATTCGGATTCTATCTGATGATGGTGATGCGCTGGAGTATCGCTTACCCGCACCAGCCTCTTCCGGAATGGATGAGCTGGATTTTCACCGAAAACTGGAAAGCCCGTTGGTTGACCGACGGCAAGGTGACAGGGGAGACCTACAACATGTTCGGCGCGATGCACGGAACCATCATGGTCTTCCTCGGTATCGTCCCTCTGGGTTTCGGTGCGTTCGGTAACTATGTGACTCCGCTTCAAATCGGTGCGGTCGATATGGCCTTCCCGAAACTCAACATGATGAGCTACTGGATCTATCTCGCCGGTGGCTTGATCATGTGCGCGTCTTTCTTCATGGAGTCCGGAGCCGCCAAATCCGGTTGGACGAACTACTCTCCGCTCGCCGGTTTTGCCGACGGCCAGATTGTCAATCAATGGCTGGCGGGTCAGACCCAGTGGCTGATCGGTCTGGTGTTGCTGATTACCTCGTCGCTTCTCGGATCGGTGAACTTCATCACCACCATCATCAACCTCCGTGCCCGTGGCATGACCTGGATGCGTCTGCCATTCTTCGTTTGGGCGATGTTGGTGACCGGTTTCCTGCTTCTGCTTGCCTTCCCTCCGCTTGAAGCGGCCGGCATCATGCAGCTGATGGATCGGGTGGCGTTCTCCTCCTTCTTCATGCCTACCGGTTTGTTCACCCAGAGCGAAGGTCTTGCCGAACTATCTGGTGGCGGATCTCCGCTCCTGTTCCAACACCTTTTCTGGTTCCTTGGTCACCCTGAGGTTTATGTTCTCTTGCTTCCCGCGATTGCCTGCGTGGGTGAAATCATTCCGGTCAACACCCGTAAGCCGCTTTGGGGATACAAATCCATGGTCTACTCGGTGTTGGTGCTCGGTTTTCTCTCCTTCATCGTCTGGGCCCACCACATGTATATGACTGGCATGGGTGCCGCGGTTTCGACCTTCTTCCAGACCACCACGGTTTTGATCTCCGTTCCATCGGTGATCATCATCACAGCCTTGCTGATCTCGCTTTGGGGCGGATCGATCCGCTTCACAGCTCCGATGATGTGGGCCTGCGCGTTCATCCCGATGTTCGGTATCGGCGGTCTGACCGGTCTTCCGCTGGCATTCAACCTGGTCGGTCTCCACCTGCACGACACCTACTACGTGATCGGTCACTTCCACTACGTGGTTGCGCCTGGCATTCTCTTCGGCCTCTTCGCAGGGGTGTATCACTGGTATCCGAAAATCACGG